>JAEEKE010000025.1 GCA_016282255.1 Bacillota bacterium | reverse complement strand
CCGCGATATCTGCATTATCCTCAAGAATTGTGTAGCATAAATGTAGCATGCCATCTGTCCACTTTATGGGTGCAGGACAGTATGAATGTAGTACGAGTAATTACAAAACAAACCCCGAAAAACTCAATGTATTTCGGGGTTTTTGGCACACTTGCCGGGATTCGAACCCGGGACCTTCCGCTCAGGAGTAGTTGATAATTCGCGTTCCAAAAACATAAGCAACAGCCCGTTTTTCCATACAATCACTTACTTTTTTGAAACCATCAGAACCGTCCAAATTGTTCATAGAGTCCGCGTTCTGAGGCACTTGTTTAATAAGTATGTGTGAAAAATGTGTGAAAACGATAACTGCCTGGCTATTTCAACAAGAGCAATACGGCGGATCGGCCCGATTCCATGCTCCGTGCCCTCCGCCCCGTATCCATGTGCCTCCCGCCAGGACACACAGGCCTTTCTGTCGCTTTTCGCGGACGCTTAAAGTTGCAATTTGCAAAATTGAAATTCATACCATTCAGGCATTGAAGAAAATCAAGACCTGTGATATACTATTTTAATAAGATATAACAGAAACCCGGCAAATAAGCGGCGTATCGGGCAAGCCGGACAGGCAGAGGGTAAAGTATGGGATCAAAAATCAAAAGCATTCTTTCAAGCCACTGTTTCGAAGGTGTACTGCTGATCGCGTTCGGCATGTTAATGCTGATCCTGCCGACGCAGTCAATGCAGATGATCGGCATAATTGCCGGCGTGATCCTGTGTGCGCCCGGTCTCACGCTTGCGGTCTCATATAATGTAAACAATAAAGAAAAGCACACCCCGCAGCTCTTTGCCGTTCTGATGCTTGTGCACGATGAGGGCTCGCCCGCTTTTTTGCGCGTCAAGGGCGTTTCGTTGACAGTTGAAGAAACAGCCTCGCTGTTCGTTATAAGGGGACCGCATATTAAGGATCAGGCAGCAGCATGCGCTTGATCCTTTCTTTGATGCTCCTCTTACCTTCCGTGGCGCATAATTAGCTTTTTCAGACAGGTCTGCTTCAGATAGGTCTGCCTGCCGGGCAGCCGTATCAATACGTTAACAAAAAGGAGGCGTGGTCAGTGAGAAATACTTTTCGCGGTGGCGTACATCCCGGGGAGCACAAGGCTTTGAGCCGGGACGTGCCGCTGCAGTGGTTCGATCCAAAGGGGGAGATGGTTTATCCTCTGTCCCAGCACATCGGCAAGCCGGCGAAGCCCGTTGTTAAAAAGAACGACCCTGTATCGGTCGGGCAATGCATCGCGGAGGCGGACGGATTCGTTTCCGCCCCGATCTATTGCGGCTGCTCGGGAAAGGTCAAAGCGATCGAAAAACGGCGCATCATCTCCGGCGCTCTTGCGGAATGCATCGTGATCGAAAACGACGGGCAGTTTACGCCGGCAGAAGGAGTCTTTTCAGAGCGCGACCTGTCGGATATCACCAATGCGGAGATCCTCGATCGCGTGCGTGATGCAGGTATCGTCGGCCTTGGCGGAGCGGGCTTCCCGACGCACGTCAAGCTGCGGCCCAAGGACCCGATGGGCATCCGGTATGTCATTGCCAACGGCGCGGAGTGCGAGCCGTATCTCACCTGCAACGATCAGCTGATGCGGCAGTTTGCCGATGAGATCGTTTCCGGCCTTTCGCTGATACTGCGCCTGTTCCCCAATGCGGAGGGAGTGATCGGCATCGAGAAAAACAAGCCGGAAGCGATCACCGCCATGCAGAAGGCTGTGACGGGCAAGGAGCGTATGCGGGTGCTGCCGCTTCAGACGAAGTACCCCCAGGGCGGCGAGCACAACCTCATAAAGGTCGTTATGGGCGCCGATTACCCGGTGGCTATGCTCCCGGCGGACGTGGGCTGCATCGTTGACAATGTGGGCACGATCTACGCCATATGGCGCGCGGTGCGCTTTAACGAGCCGCTGTTCGCGCACTGCTTTACGCTGAGCGGAGACGCGGTAAAGAACCCCGGCAATTACTTCGTCCGCGACGGCACGTGCCTCAATGAGATAGTAGAAGCGTCCGGCGGCCTTAAGGAAGGCGTCACCCTCAAAAAAGCGCTGGCTGGCGGCCCGATGATGGGCTTTGCGATCTCAGATCTGAGCGCACCCGTGCAGAAGACGACGAACGGTCTTACCCTCCTCCCGGAGGACGGCGCCGAGCTCGGTCTCCTGAAGCAAACGGCCTGCCTGCGCTGCGGACGCTGCACCACGGTATGTCCCACCGGGCTTCTGCCGGAGCTGATGGCGGAGGCAGCACGGAAGGGAGATTACGAGCGCTATGAGAAAAAGCTCTTCGGCCTGGAGTGCGTCGCCTGCGGCTCATGCTCCTATATCTGCCCGGCCAAGCGTCCGCTGACCGAGACGTTCAAAGCGGTCAAGGCCGAGATAATGGCCCGTAAACGCGCCGAACAGGCGGGAGGAGGCGGCAAATGAGCAATACTCTGAACATTTCTTCGGGACCGCACGTCCGCAATAAATGGACCACGCGGCTCATCATGCACGTCGTACTGCTCGCGATGCTCCCTGCGGCTGCCGTCGGCATTTACGTAAACGGCCTCAAAGCGCTGTGGGTCATCCTCGCATCCATGATCACGGCGGTCGGCACCGAGTTTCTCTTCGACAAGGTGACCGGAAGGCCGGATACATGGAAGGACGGCTCCGCTCTCGTCACCGGCATGATGCTTGCGCTGACGCTTTCGGCCGACACGCCGCTGTATGCGCCGATCATCGGCGCGATATTTGCGATCCTGGTCGTAAAATGCGCGTTCGGCGGTCTCGGCAAAAACTTTGTGAACCCCGCGCTTGCGGCGCGCTGCTTCCTGCTCATCTCGTTCCCGAGCGCGATGACCGTGTTCACCGTGGACGGAGTCAGCAGCGCTACCCCGGTCGCCGAGCTGTCGGCGGGCAATGTGGTAAATATCACGCGAATGTTCCTCGGCACCGCAGGCGGCGTCATCGGCAGCTCCATCATCGCGCTGCTGGTCGGCGGCCTCGTCCTCTGGGCGCTGGACATTATCCGCGGGCAGATCTGCTTCTCCGTGCTCGGCGGCTTCGTCCTGTTCCTCGGGCTCTTTGGCGGAAAGGGCTTTGATCCCTATTTCCTGCTTGCGCACCTGTGCGGCGGCGGCGTCGTGCTCGGCGCCTTCTTTATGGCGACCGACTACGTCACTTCACCCGTCAGCCGCCTCGGCCAAACGGTCTACGGCGTATTCATCGGCGTGCTCGGCGCGATGTTCCGGGTGATGGGCACAGCGGCGGATTCGTTCAGCTATTCGATCATCATCGCGAACCTCTTCGTTCCGCTGATCGATACTTACATCATCTCCAAGCCCTACGCCTTCCGCAAGAGAGCGACAGCGATCCGAAGCGGAAACGGCGAGCCGAAAAAGCCGCTGCTCAAGCGCATCCCCAAGCCCGTAATTGCTCTGGCGATCATCGCTCTCTTCTCCGGTCTGGCGCTCAGCGGCGCTTACACGGTCACGAAGGACACGATCGACGCGCAAAAGACAGCGGCGAACAAGGCTGCGTACCAAGCGGTCTGCCCGGATGCGGAGACCTTCACTTCGCTCGATGAGCCCGTCGCCGCTCTGAACGGAGAGGTCTACGGCTCGGGCTTCGGCCGCGTCTACATCAACGAGGCGGTGAAGGGCGTCGACGCAAACGGCGATCTCGTCGGTTACGCGATATCCGTTACCTCGAGCGAAGGCTACGACGGGAACGTGACCATGTACGTCGGCATCTCGGCCGACGGCACGGTCAGCTCGATCTCGTTTACCGAGCTGCACGAGACGCCCGGCAAGGGCATGCTCTGCGGCGAGCCGGCGTTTAAGGACCAGTTCAACGGCGCAAAGGTCTCGGCGTTCACTCTCAATTCAGGCAGCGGCGATGAAAAGATCGACGGCGTCTCCGGCGCGACCAAGACGTCAAGCGCAGTGGTAAATGCTGTCAACGCCGCCTTGGACTTCTACCGGACTTCGCTGAAGGGAGGGGAATAAGATGAACAAATATCTGGAACGGCTCTATAACGGAGTCATCAAGGAGAACCCCACCCTTGTGCTGATGCTGGGCATGTGTCCCACGCTGGCTGTATCCACGCAGGCGATCAACGGCATCGGCATGGGGCTTTCCACCACCGCGGTGTTGATCCTGTCGAACCTCGTGATCTCCCTTCTGCGCAAGGTCATCCCGGACGAGGTCAGGCTTCCCGCATACATCGTTATCGTGGCGTCCCTCGTCACGGTAACGGAGCTTCTGATCGAAGCGTACCTGCCGGCCGTGTATTCCGCGCTCGGCGTCTACATCCCGCTGATCGTCGTCAACTGCATCATCCTCGGCCGCGCCGAGGCCTACGCCAACAAGCATACGCCCGGTCTGTCCGTAATGGACGGTCTCGGCATGGGCATCGGCTTCACACTCGCCCTGACGCTTGCCGGCGCGGTCCGCGAGATCCTCGGCAGCGGCACCTGCTTCGGCGTGAGGATCCTGCCGGAGAGCGTTGAGCCCATCGGGATCTTCGTTCAGCCTCCGGGAGCATTCATCGTCATCGCGCTGTTCATAATCATCATGAACGCCATCGGCATCAAGACGAGGCAGCGCGAGCTGGTCGAAAGCGAATGCGACGGCTGCTGCGCTTCCTGCGCTGCAGCGTGCGGAAACAGGAAGGAGGGATCCGAATGAAAAGCCTCATCCTGATCATAGTCACCACTGCGCTCATCAACAACGTGGTACTCAACCAGTTCCTCGGCATCTGCTCATTCCTCGGTGTATCGAAGCAGATGAAGGCCTCCGCCTCCCTCGGCGGCGCTGTCATCTTCGTCATAACCATCGCATCAGCCGTTGCGAGCCTGCTGTATGACTACGTGCTCGCCCCGCTCGGCATGAGCTTTATGAGGACGATCATCTTCATCCTCGTCATAGCGGCGCTCGTTCAGATCGTGGAGATGTTCCTCAAAAAGAAATCCCCTGCGATCTATAAGGCGCTCGGCATTTATCTGCCGCTGATCACCACCAACTGCGCGGTGCTCGGCGTTGCGCTCACTAACGTCCAGAACGGACTGAACTTTATCGAAAGCGTGCTGACAGGCTTCGGCACTGCGGTCGGTTACACCATCGCCATCGTGCTGCTCGCAGGCATCCGTTCGAGGATCGATGAGGACTCCGTGCCCGCTCCCGTCAGAGGGGCTCCGATAGTTCTTATCGCCGCCGCGCTCATGTCCATAGCCTTCATGGGCTTCTCGGACCTGGCGTTCTGAGAGGAGGTACGCTATGGATCTTGTTTTGATAACCACCCTCGTGATCACGGTGATAGGCATCATCGTCGGCGCAGGCTTGGTGTTTACGGGCAAAAAGTTCCACGTTGACGTGGACGAGCGCGAAAGCGCGGTCCGCGAGGTGCTGCCGGGCAACAACTGCGGTGCCTGCGGATATGCCGGCTGCGACGCAATGGCCGCCGCGATAGCCAAGGGCGAGGCTCCGGTGAACGGCTGCCCCGTCGGCGGCGCACCCGTGGCGGAGAAGGTCGCTGAGATCATGGGGACCAATGTGGAAGCGGTGGAGCGTAATATCGCCTTTGTCCGCTGCAAGGGAACCTGCGAGGTCACTAAGAACCAGGGCAATTATGTCGGCGTGCAGGACTGCCGCAGCGCGTCGCTGAACGGTATCCGCACGGCTGACTGTGATTACGGCTGCCTCGGCCTCGGCTCATGCGTGCGCGTCTGCCCGGAAAACGCCATCCGGATAGCCGACGGGGTCGCTGTTGTGAACCGCAATAAATGCGTTGGCTGCGGCCTTTGCGTCAAGGCCTGCCCGAAGGGCCTTATAGAGCTGGTGCCGGAGAGCAAGCGCGTGATCGTGCAGTGCCGCAATAAGGACAAGGGCCCCGCCGTGCGCAAGGTCTGCTCCGCAGGCTGCATCGGCTGCATGCTCTGCGAAAAGCAGTGCGGCTCCGCCGCGATCCACGTAAAGGACAATCTCGCCGAGGTCAACTACGAAAACTGCGTCCAATGCGGCAAATGCGCGGAAAAATGCCCGGCGAAGGTCATCACCCCGCCGATAGCTTCAACACCGGCAACGGAAGGAGAATGAGAAACATGGACAAGAAAAAAACGATTTACAAGCTGTTCTGCGGCGCTGCGATCGTTGGGCTCGCTGTTCTGCTGCTCACCGGTCTGCTGAACGGTAAGGATAAGAACTACCATAAGGACGCGCTGACGGGCGAGGACGTAACGGCGGTCAAGGTTGGAGCACCCGAGAAGCTCGCCTATGACGGCACCATCAACGCCGAAGCGTGGAACGAGATCTTTCCCCATATCACGGCAACGATGAACGCGAACAGCACGAACGACGAGATCGTGGACTACCTCGCGCAGGATCCGTACCTTATAAATATCTATGAGGGTTACGGATTCGCCAAGGAATACGGCTCCGCAAGAGGCCATGCGTATACCCTTGACGACGTCTATCACACGGCGCGTCCGCATCCCATGGCCAACTGCCTGACCTGCAAGACGCCGAACTTTGCAAAGCTTGTGCAGGATAACGGCGTTTCAGTCTACACAATGGACTTCCAGGAGGTCTTTAACAGGATCAAGGCCGACGGAGAGGCTATCAGCTGCTACACCTGCCACGGCAACAGCGCGGGCAACGAGGGCGAGCTCCGCGTGACGCACCAATACGTCAACGAAGCGCTCGGCGCAAACGTCGCTTCGATCGATCCCGCCGTCCTTTCCTGCGGCCAGTGCCACATCGAGTATTACTTCACGCCCGCGGATAAGGAGACCATGATGCCCTACGGCAGCATAGAGGCCATGGCGCCGGAAGCGATCCTCGCGTATTACGACAGCATGGTACTGCCCGACGGGACCGTCGGCTTTGCCGATTGGGTCCAGGAGAGCACCGGCGCAAGAATGCTTAAGGCACAGCATCCCGAGATGGAAACCTTCCTCCAGGGTCCGCACACAGGCGTGCTCAGCTGCGCCGACTGTCATATGGAGGTCAAGCTATACGATGACGGCACCGTCAGCCACAGCCACGAGCTCGTCAGCCCGCTTTCGAGCGACGCGATCCTCGCGACCTGTGTGCGCTGCCACGGCGATACGAACATGATCGAGAAGGTCCACCGCATCCAGGATCAGGTCACGGCGCGCGAGACCGAGGTCGGCAATAAGCTCTCGGAGCTCAAGAACGCCCTCGCAGCGGCGAACGCGGCCGGCAGCCTTGATGAAGAGACCCTTAACGCCGTGCGCAAGCTGTACCGTGAGGCGCAGTGGTTCTTCGATTTCTGCTACGTTGAAAACTCCGAAGGCGCTCACAACTCCTCGCTCTCCAACCGCTGCCTCGATCTGGCCGCGCAGAAGATCGCGGAGGCAAGAGCATTGCTTCCCTCGGATTGACCGTTATGACCGGGATCGCGGCGGAGCGCTGTACAGCATTCCGCCGCAGTGAATAATGAGATGAAAACAATGCTCGACCGCATAAAATCCATTGGAAAGTTCTTTTCCTCAATGAAGTTCGGCATCATCCTGCTGATCATCCTTGCTGCTGCGTGCATGCTGGGCAGCTTCATCCCGCAGGGCAATACGCTCGCGTGGTATACTCAGCACTATTCCGAACGCAGCGCCGCACTGCTGTACGGTCTTCGCCTGGACGACGTGTTCCACAGCGTATGGTTCCTCGTTCTGACCGTGATCCTGTGCTGTAATCTGCTGCTCTGCAATCTGCTGCATCTGCCGGGCCTCATTAAGCGCTGGAAGGACGCGGCCGATCCCGGGAAAACTTCTGAAAAAGCGCTTTCCGGCTTCAGGCTGAACGGTTCGCCGGAGGCTGTTTTCGAAAAGCTTCGCATGCCAAAGCCCCGCTCGGCCGCAACCGAGGCAGGCGAACGGCTCTTCTCCGTCAAAAACAGGGCCGGTCTCTTAGGAGCGTGGATCTGCCATCTTGGGATACTGCTGCTTGTGATCGGCTTCACGATGGGCCAGGTGACCGCGGAGGAATACACCGTCTACGGCGTACCCGGTCAGACCAAGCAGGTGGGCGAGACCGAATATACGATCACTGTAAACGATTTTGATATCCGCCTTTCGGATAGCGGCGCGGCCCAACAGTACACTTCCGCCATCACCATGCGGAACGGCAAAACCGGCGAAAGCAGGAGCTCGACCGCAAGCGTCAACCATCCGGCGAGCCTGTTCGGCTTCAGGATCTATCAGAACAGCTTCGGCCGTGCGGCAAAGGCAACGATCTCCATGGACGGCACGGTCCGGCAGGAGGAGGTCATTTGCGCGGGCGACCACATCCACGTACTGAACACTCCGCTGATGCTGTACTTCATGGCTTATGAAGAGGAGTATTTCGACTCCGGCGACGGCATGATGCTCCCCGGTTACGCCTATGCGACCTACTATATGGGTGAAGCGGACAAGGCGGGCGTCCAGGTAGAGGGCGATACGGCGCTGACCTACGGCAGCGTGGAGATCTCCTTCTCGGAAGCGCAGAACTATACGCTTCTGCAGGTGAAGGCGGATCGTTACAGCTGGCTTGCGCTGCTTGGCGGCGTGATCCTTTTGATCGGCCTTGCGCTTGCTTTCTATATGCCGACGAAGCGCGTTTGGGCGGATAAAGGCCCGGACGGCGGCTGGACCGTATACGGCGAAAGCCGCAAGGCGGGCAAGCTCTTCTCAGAGCAGCTCGCAGAAGCTGCGGAGCTTGCCGGGCGGTGTGAAGAGGCAAACGAAATAATCAAAAGAGGATCTGGTGAGAACGATGATTAAAGCAGAAAACACGCTGTTTACGATCACTGTGCTGCTCTATGTGGCGGCAATGGTGCTCTATTTCCTGTTCATCGCAACAAAAAAAGACAAGCTGGCAAAGGCCGCCGCCGTGATCCAGCTGCTCGGTCTGCTGCTTCATACCGCAGTCCTCGTCTGCCGGGGCATTGCCGCGGGGCGGCTGCCGCTGACAAATCAATATGAATTCGCCACAAGCTTTGCATGGGGCCTGAGCCTTGTGAGCCTGATCTTCCTTTGGCGCTTCAAATTCCCCGTGCTCGGGGCTTTCGCGGCACCGGTGATAATACTCATCATCGGTTACGCCGCGCTGCAGAGCCGTGAGATCCGCGAACTGATGCCCTCGCTCCGCTCAAGCTGGCTGGGCATCCACGTCTCGACCGCCATAATTGCCTACGGTTCCTTCGGCGTCAGCTTCGTGCTCGGGATCATCTTCCTGCTGCGCGAAAAGATGCAGCACAGCGCTTTTTGGAACAGCCACGTGCCCGAAAGGGACAAGCTCGACCTGATCGGTTACCGCAGCGTTTGCCTCGGCCTGCTGTTCCTGTCCTTCACCATGATCACCGGCGCTATTTGGGCCGAACAGGCCTGGGGCAGCTACTGGTCATGGGATCCGAAGGAGACCTGGTCACTCATCACTTGGCTCGTATACGCGGTCTACCTGCATCTGCGCATCCGCAGAGGCTGGAAGGGCAGAGCGCCCGCCATCTTCGCGGTGATCGGCTTCATTTGCGTCATCTTCACCTATATCGGCGTAAACACCTTCCTGCCCGGCATGCACAGCTATGCTTGATCCGCCTCTCGCAGCCGTGAAAGCAGGCATAATTGCAAAAACGGCATCTCTGCGGCACAAAAAATGGTAGAAATACGGAAAAAATAAATGTGCTTCGATTTGAAGCACATTTCGTATGCAATCCAGGATTCCCAGTCAATTTCTGTCGAGCAAAAATGCTTATGATACCTGGATTTTTTAGAGCAGAGACACAACCTGGCAAGTATTGAACGTATCCGGCCGCCCCAAGACCCGACGCCATCGTTCCCGAATCGAATGATAGCGGGTCAACGCTGCGGACCGCGGTTTTCAAACCGTTCACCGGCGGCATCTCTCCGGCCGGTGACGTCATTATAGCATGTCTTGCGGTATCACATTCGAAAGAAACAGTCAATACTAATGAAGAGATCTGCGGCGAATTAATGCGAAAATCAGCGGCGAATTAATGGAGATATTTGGTCATGGTGTGCCTCCATATTAGGTAGTAGATTTTCTACCTCGTCGGGCCGTCGTTCTCACGCATATCCTGTTTCAGATCTCCGCATACCTGTGCCGAGCCGTCCAATGCTGTGAAGCGTTCAAGACGGAAGTATCATTATGCTGTTGCCCGATTTGGCTATTCAGTTGTCAAGCTGCGCGAGGGTGCTGTGAAAAAGTCCCCTCACTTATACCCGGCAAAAAAAATGGGGGGTGTTCGG
>JAEEKE010000024.1 GCA_016282255.1 Bacillota bacterium | reverse complement strand
CTTCTTGGCGAGATAGACGTTGGAGGTGCCGACGCAGTTCTTGGTCTCCTTCGCGAAGCGGCGGACGACGACGTCCTCCCACTCGCGCGAAAGCCTTCTGCGGCAGCCGAATTCGGCAAAGCTGAAGGTATAGGTGCCGTCGTTGAAGGAGGCGATCTTCTTATCGAGCCTCTCCTTCGCGGAATCGAGCAGCCTGTCGTAATCGTACTTCATGCGGAAGTAGACCTCGTTGACGATCTCGAGCAGATAGATCTCGAACTGCATCGCGGAGAACAGCGGGCCGCGCACGACGATGGAGAGCTCGCCCTCATCGGAAAGCGTGGTGGTGACGTAGTCGCGGATCGGCCTCCAGAGCCTGAGGAACTCCACGTAGTCGTCCTTGATGAAGCGGATGGAACGGAGATAATCGAGCTCCTCCTTCTTGAAGCTCAGCGAGCAGAGATGGTCGATCTGGGAATTGATCTCCTCGAACATCTCGGGGGTGAAGACGACGCCCTCGTTGCGGCAGCGGAAATAGTATTCGCCGCAAAGATCGGTGTGCTTGTGGAAAATGACCTGGTCCATATTGAACTTGTAGAGGTCGGTATCCAGCAGGGAAATTACGATCGGGTCAAGCTTCATGGTTCTTCTCTCCTTTGTGATCAGTACGTTTTGACCGGAACGAACGCCGCTCCCGCGCGGCTTGGGTATCATTTTTATTGTAGTCCCAAAAGCAAAATAAGTCAAATACTTTTTGGAAAAACGCGTTTAAAGGCAGCGCAAAGCCGCCGTTCCCCCGGGGGAGCGGCGGCATGCAAGGTTTCGTTATGGGATCTTTAAGACTCCGTCAGTCCTCTTCGTCGATATCGTCGGGATCGTCGGGATCGAGGCTGTCGACGCCGATGCCGGAATTATCTCCGCTGGAATCAGTAACGATATCGTTCCTGCCGAAGCGGAGGATACTCATCTCAAGCTCTTTGTATTCCTTCTTCATTGTTTTTCTCCTTTTATTTGTTATCCCCGCCGCGGAGCAGGCGCTCCGCGGCGAAGAATGATTGCGGTTTGCCTTACTCGACTGTGCCTGCGGAGTAGGAGGTGCCGGCAGTGATCGTTATAAGATCGCCGTAGATCGGTTCCTCACTTCCCTCGATAAAAAGGAACGGGCGGATGTACCATACGTCGCCTGCCGTAACGTTCGTCTTGATCCAGGTGTAGAACGCAGGATTGATCGGATTGTCGGGCGTGTAGTGCCTCTTATAAGCGTCCTCGGTTTTCAGATCGAGACCATTGGAGATATCGTAGCCCTCCCCTGAAATCGCGACGATGCCGCAATCGAGGATAATCTGGCCGTCGAGCTGGCAGAAATAGGATACGAAGGTCTCCCTGCGGTTATCCAAGTCGTAGCTCGCCCTGAGGAGGATCGCGATGGGATCGGCATCCTCGTTGCTGTCGCCGTAATGCGCCTCAATAGTGCAGCTCTTTTCAACGCGGATGGACGCCTTGACGGAGTAGTTGATGATCACGCCGTCCATGGTCCAGTGGAGGAACTTCTGGCCGTCAGCGTTCGTCGGTGCGGTCTTGACCACGAAGAACTTGCTCTCGTTGATTACGCGCTCTTCCTTGCCTTCGGAGCTGATTATGGTAACGGTCATCTCCTGCTGGATAGCGACGTATTCGGCGAGAACGGTCACGGAATCGGCATCCGCCAGCGCCGCGTTGATCTCATCAACGGTCATGCTCCAACCGTTGAACTGCTTGCCGTACCATTCGATCGGAGTGGGGTAATCTGCCTCGGAGAACTCGGCAACCTTGACGGTCGCGAAGGGGTTGCCGCCCTCTTTTATGACAAAGTTAACGGTCTTAAGAGCGCCGACGGTGACGGTGCAGGACTCTACGCTGCGCTCGATCTCATATGCATTAACGCCATCATCGTCGAACATAAACGAATCAATGTCCGGAGTGAACTCTATCGTATCGTCCGCCGCAACATCTTCCTTCACTTTGAAAGTTGCAGTAAACAGTGCGCCGGTCTGAGAAAGTGCCGTATCATTACTGGGACCGGGATGCTCAGAATTGTAGGGATACATAATACCGAATCTGGTTTTATTCGCGCCCTCTTCGTTGCCAACATACACAATAAAGCCGCCGGCTTTTTTGTAAGCATTGAACACTTCGCCGAATTCATATTTTACAAACTCGACCTTATCCTCGTCATAATCAAGCTGAAGCTCCGCGGTATGCATCCTATAGTTGCCGGAGATTACCATATCGACAGTAAACTCCTCGCCGGGAGCGACGACAGTCTTGCTCGGAACAGCAGTGAAGACGACGGGGCCGTTCGGTGCGGGTTCAGCTTCGATCTGAACACGAGCATCTACTGTTTCATAATCAGAGATACTAGTGGTTCCGTTTTTGAACACCACGCTATCGATCGTAAAGTTATAGCTGCTGTCTTCCTCGGTGTCGTTGACCGTGAACTCAACGGTGCCGATAACGCCTGTCTCAGACAGGGGAGTGCCGCTGTTGGTGGTTTTTATTGCCACCTTGATGTATTCATCATCTGCTACATCGGTTATGGCAGCCGTGCCGTATCCAAGCTCCTGAGCTTTGTTTATGACAGCGCCGGCCTGCACGGAATCGACCGTGAACAGCGCCGGATCATACGGGACCTCGAACTCCAGCCTTGTTGCTGCATAGTCGCCGTTAATTGAAAGAGTAAGAGTGAAGCTGTCTCCGGGCTTAACACTGGCCGGGTCGACATCAGCCATGATTAGGATGCCCTCAAGCTCGGTGATCTCCAGCGTTGCTCCAACCTTGTCAACGTCATAATCGATCACAAGCTCCGGATCCGGGTTAAGAGGATCAACATTTGCATCATAATGGAGAATAGCTGATTCAATAGTGATATCGGTGCTTCCGGGATCGGCAGTTCTCAGAACCGTGAACTGAACGGTTCCGATCTCGCCCTCCATAGTGCACGGGTTATCCGTATCACTTATCATATAGCTGATACCGATACTGCCGGCACTGGCTACATTGGTCATTACGAAGCTAGGATTATTAGGATCGGCGCCATTGTCCTCTACCCACTGGAAGATCTCACCGTTGTTGAACGCTCCGTTCACCGCAAGCTTGGTGCTGTCGTAAGCGATGTGAGCTTCAAAATTATGCGCCTGATACTCGCCTTCCATTTTGACCGTCATGGTGACGGTATCGCCCGGCTTTGCCGTTTCTGTATCAAGCTCAAGCTTCAGCGTCACGGGGCCGTTCTCATCGAGCTCGATCAGGCCGGCGTCGGTGATCTTATGGGTTTGGGTCTGAGCCATCGACGGCGCGGCGACCGCGAGCACCATCAGAACGGCCAGAAGGACTGAGAGAAACCTTTTACTGTTCATTTATGAAGTCTCCTTCCTTATTTGCCCCGGCGGACCTTACATCGGCGGCCTCCGGAGAGGTGTTTACAGCACGTGTTTTATTTGGAACACGGTATAAATCGGCTCAAACGAACGGCAAAGCGCGGCTTGGGAGCGTTTCTCCCTTAAGCCGAGTATATGCCAAATATCATTATACAACCATTGTTTTACAAAGTCAATAAATAATTTCAGCTCCGCGCAAGAAAAAATCTGCAAATTCGGGCTCAGAATCCGCCCTCATGGGGCGCGCTGCCGCCGATCGCAAGGGCGAGCTCGTCGGCAAGGCCGATGATGCGGTCCCTTAGCTCAAGGTCGGTCTTCCATTTTGTTTCGATCGCGGAAAAACCGAGGTGCGCGCCGAGGATATTGCCCGCTATCGCGCCGGTGGAATCGCTGTCGCCCCTGTGGTTGGCCGCCGCGATGATGCAGGCGGAGAAGTCCGAAGGGTGCCTCAGGCAGCAGTAGACGGCGATCGCGAGCGCCTCGTCGCCGACCCAGCCCTCGCCGAGACGGTGGATGTTTTCAAGATCGGGCTCGCCGTTTTCGCTGAGCTCGACGGCATGGATGAGCAGCTCCCTAAGCGCCTCCCCCGCCGAAGCGTGCTCCGGGTACAGCGTGCGCACGGCGTCCGCCGCCTCGAGGACGATCTCTTTAAGGGTACGGTCCTCGCGGTTGTAGATCAGCCTGTTGACGATATGCACGCCCGCGGCCGAGGGCAGGAAGCCGAGCGGGCTGCCGTGGGTGATCGCCGCCGCCTGCGCGCCCTCGCGGTCGAGCGCCTCGATATCCGCGCAGTCGATGAACGCGATCGGCGCGGTGCGCATTATGCCGCCGCAGCCCTTGCTGTGGTTGAGCGGGGCAGCGACGAAATCCTCGACGTCCCCGTTCTGCATGCGCGTCCTGAGGCCGGAGAGGCAGGTGTTGCCCGGCGCGCGGGGGCTGTAGAGCTCGGGCCAGTCGAAGAGCCTTGTGACCGCGGCGGGGCGGCGCGCACAATTGCGGCTTTCATTGAAGCTCATATCCTGCGTGGCGAGCCAGTCGAAATAGGCCTGCTCGATGATGCAGCGAAGGCGCGCCTCGCGGCCGAAGAGATTGCGGTTCTTATACCAGAGGCGCACGGCCTCGGCGGTGAACAGCGTCATCTGGGTGTCGTCCGAGATCTCCGCCTTTGCGCCCTCACGGTCGAGCGCGTATTCGGTGATGCCGCTTTTGCCGTAGCGGGAGAAGATATAGCCCTCGCCGACGAACTCGACCGCATAGCCGAGCGCGTCGCCCGCCGCGCCGCCGATAAGGCAGCCGCGGAGCCTGTCGGAAAGGGTCTTTTCGGCGAATCCGCAATCGTTCATCATAAGCAGTTTCATAGCCTCCATGTATTTTTTCGTTCTTGCCAGGGTCCTTTTATCGACCGCGTCCCAGCGCGAAAGGTCGCTGTTGTGCGCAAGATCCGCTTTCTTTACCGCCCTTGCGATCGGGTCCTTTCTTATGCCGCGCACGTAGTCGAGATAGGGCACGGCGGGGTCGTGGGTCAGGAGCCGGAGCGCGGAGATCACGCGTTTATTAAAGCCGCGGCTTTCGAGCTCCGAGAAGGTCACGCCGCCGTCCTCGACGACGTCGTGAAGCAGCGCGCAGACCGCCGTATCCTCATCCGGCATCTGCTCGGCGAGGTGGAACGGGTGGAAGACGTAGGGCACGCCGGTCTTGTCCGCCTGGTCCTTATGCACGCTGAAGCAGAGCTTCAGCGCTTCCTTCGTGGCGTCGGTATAGATCATATTCGCTCCTTTCAGCGGGACACGTATTATAACGGTATTATAGCATTCCGTGGGGCGCTTTTCAAACCCGGGGGCGCTTGAATTGTGCCCGCCGCTGTGGTAGAATATATATGAATAAATATGTACGGAGGTACATGCAATGAAATGTCCCTACTGCGGAAGCGAGCATATCGAGGAAGGCATAGCCTGGGGCAAGACCATCGACACCGGCTGCGTCGGACTCAAGTACACGCGCGGCACGCTCTGGATGGGCATCGCGCAGGCGTATTCCGACCTCTGCCTCGACTGCAAGTCCATCATCCGGACCTACATCAAGGAGAGCGTGGACAAGGACTGGAGCCATGAGCCGGGCTCCAAATACACCCGATAAAAGCTTCCCCCACCCCAACGCGAAAGGAGAAACCGAATGAAAACCACAGTATTCTGCGGAGAAGAGCTTTCCCTGCTCGGCATGGGAAATATGCGTCTTCCCACCGGCGAGGACAAGAAGATCGATTTTGACCGCGCCGCCGAGATCATCGACACGCTCTATAAGGGCGGCGTCAATTACTACGACACGGCCTACGTCTACCACGAGGGCGAATCGGAGGTCTTCCTCGGCAAATGCATGAAGCGCTACCCGAGGGACAGCTTCCGCCTGGCCACCAAGTTCCACTGCCTTGCCAACCACGACTTTAAGGCGGTGTTCGAGGAGCAGCTCCAAAGGCTCGACACCGACTACATCGACTTCTACCTGCTGCACGCGATCGGCGACAATACGGCCGACGAATACCTGACCGGAGGCGCGCTCGAGTATTTCCGCGAGCAGAAGAGGCTCGGCAGGATCCGCCGCCTGGGCTTTTCGTTCCACGCCTCGCTCGACACGCTGCGCCGCGTCGTGGCCGCGAACGACTGGGATTTTGCGCAGATCCAGCTCAATTACCTGGACTGGACGCTCTATAAATCGAAGGAGCAGTACGAGATCCTGACTGAGGCGGGCATCCCCGTGGTCGTGATGGAGCCCGTGCGCGGAGGGCGCCTCGCAAAGCTGACCGACAGCACCGAGGCGGAGCTCCGCGCCGCGCATCCCGACTGGAGCATCCCCTCCTGGGCGTTCCGCTTCATCATGGGTCTGGACAACGTGCATATGATCCTCAGCGGCATGAGCACGCTCGAACAGGCTGAAGACAACCTCAAGACCTTCACCGAGGGCGGGCCGCTGAGCGAGGAGGACCGGGCGCTGCTGATGGACGTCGCCGACCGGTTCCGCGAGCAGATCTCCGTGCCCTGCACGGGCTGCCGCTACTGCACCGAGAACTGCCCGATGGAGATAGACATCCCCGCGATGATGGAGCTCTACAACAAATTCAAGCTCGACGGGCGTTTCGCGCTGCGCAACATGGATAAGACCGAGCACAACGCGGCCGAATGCATCGGCTGCGGCGCCTGCGCCTCGATCTGCCCCCAGCATATCGATATCCCCTCCGTGATGAGCGAGCTGGCCGCGGAATACGAAAAGCTGCCCAAGCGGAAGGATTAAAGCTCAAAAAGGATTTTTATGAGAAACGAAAAGGTCAAAAACTTAGTGCTGTCGGCCATGTTCTTCGCGATCGGCCTCGTGCTGCCGTTCGTAACCGGCCAGATCCCCGAGGTCGGGCAGATGATGCTGCCCATGCATTTGCCGGTGTTCCTCTGCTCGCTGATCTGCGGCTGGCAGTACGGGCTGCCGGTGGGACTGCTGCTGCCGATCGTCCGCAGCCTGCTCTTCCAGATGCCGCCCCTCTTCCCCACCGCCGTCGCGATGAGCTTTGAGCTGGCGGCCTACGGCTTCTTCGCGGGCTTCATCTATCACGCCCTGCTCAGAAAGGGCTGGAAGCAGATCTGGGCGCTCTTCACCGCCATGATCGCGGCGATGATCATCGGCCGCCTCGTATGGGGCGCGGCGATGTGGGTGCTGCTGTCCGTCAGCGGCAAGGGCTTCACCTTTGAGGCCTTCCTCGCCGGAGCGGTGCTCAACGCGATACCCGGCATAGTGATGCAGGTGGTGCTGATACCGACCGTCATGTTCTCGCTCGAGCGCTCGAAGCAGATCGGGCAGCCGCGCGACCGCAATTACTGATGGGCGCGCCGGATAACAGAAGCATAATCGAAGCCATAGTGAATGAGCTGGAAACACGCCTTCCGGCTCATTCCGCGCATTGCGCCCTAAACGGCGGGAGAAAGCCGTTCCTGATCGCGATAGACGGGCGCTGCGGCTCGGGCAAGACCACGCTCGCGGACGCGCTCTCAAAGGCGGTCGTGGCGCGGTTCGGCATTAGCTGCCCGGTGCTTAGGATGGACGATTTCTACCTTCGGCCCGAACAGCGCACGAGGGAAAGATACCTTGAGCCCGGCGGGAACGTCGACCGCGAAAGGTTCCTTTCGGAAGTGCTTAGGCCCCTTGCCGCCGGGGAAGAATTCGAATACCGCCCGCTCGAATGCCCCGCGCTGACCCTCGGCGCGCCGAAGCGCGTGGAGCCCTCCCCCGCCGCGATCATCGAGGGGAGCTACAGCCTGCACCCCGAATTGCGTCCCTATTACGGGCTCTGCGTCTTCACGGACGTTTCAAAGGCCGTGCAGCGTGAAAGGCTGCTGCGGCGCGAGGGCGAAGAAAGCCTTGAGCGGTTCGAGGCGCGCTGGATACCGCTTGAGGAAAGCTATTTCGAAGGCCTGAAGCCGGACCGATACGCGGACATCGTAGTTTCGGACGGCGTGATAACATTTCATTACGGGAGAAATAATATGAGTTTGATTAAAACACCGCTCGAAGCCGGGAGGCTGAAGCTTAATAACCGCCTCGCCATGCCGCCGATGGCCTCGGCGAAAGCCGACGCGGACGGCCGCGTGACGGACGAACTGATAAGGTATTACTGCGAACGCACGCGCGGCGGGCATATCGGTCTGGTCGTCGTCGAACACGCGTTCGTCAGCCCCGAGGGCAGGGCGAATTTCAACCAGCTCTCCATCGCCGACGACGGCGTGATACCGGGCCTGACCCGCCTTGCGGGCGCCGTGCATAAAGACGGCGGCAGGCTGTTCGCGCAGCTCAACCACGCGGGCAGCGCGGCGAGGATCGAGGCGACCGGTACGGCGGCGATCTCCGCGAGCGAAGTGCAGCTCCGGCCCGACCGCGATGCGCCAAGGGCGATGACGGAGGAAGATATCGTGCGCGTGAAAGCGGCCTTCGTTTCGGCCGCGCTGCGCGCAAAGGAGGCCGGGCTCGACGGCGTTGAGCTGCATTCGGCGCACGGCTATCTGCTCAACCAGTTCTATTCCCCGCTCACGAACAGGCGCGCCGACCGCTACGGCGGCTGCCTTGAGAACCGCATCCGCTTCCACCTGGAGCTTATCGAAGCCGTGCGCGCCGCGGTGGGGCCGGATTACCCGATCGCTATCCGCCTTGGCGCAAACGACCACACCGAGGGCGGCAGCACCGATGAGGACGCCGTCGCTGCCTCGATCGCGTTTGAGAAGGCCGGGATCGACCTTATCGACGTTTCGGGCGGATTCTGCGGCTACGTGCTGCCCGGCCGCAGCGACGAGGGCTATTTCGGCGGCACCACCCTGAGGATCAAGGAAAGGGTCTCGGTGCCCGTGCTGCTGACCGGCGGCGTGGTGACCCCCGAGGGCGCCGAACGCCTGCTTAGGGAAGGCAGGGCGGATATCATCGGCGTGGGCCGGGCGCTGCTCAAGGACCCCGCCTGGGCCGCGCGCTGCATGGATACGCTCAAATGACCATGAATATTATCGAAATACGGGACCTCGATATCCCGGAGCTCTCGGCCTACCGCAGCATGACCGAGGCGCAGCTTCGCCATGCCGGCGAGGGCGAGGGGCGGTTCATCGCCGAAAGCCCGAACGTCATCGAGGCGGCGCTCGAGGCGGGCTGCACGCCGGTCTCGTTCATCAGTGAACGGAAGCACCTAAAGCACGTTGAAGCGCTTTTGGCGGATCGGTTCGAGGCCGCCCAAGCAGTACCCGTTTTCACCGCGGACGCGGACTTGCTCGAGGCGCTGACGGGCTTTCGGCTCTCGCGCGGGGTGTTCTGCCTGATGGAGCGGAGGGAACCGCTTTCAGTCGAAAAAGCATTGAAAGGAGCGAGGCGCATTGCCGTGCTCGAAGGGGTGATCGACCCGACTAACATCGGCGCGATCTTCCGCTCGGCCGCGGCGCTCGGCATGGACGCGGTGCTCGTTTCGTCCTCCTGCTGCGATCCCCTCCACCGCCGCGCGGCGAGGGTCAGCATGGGGTCGGTGTTCCGCGTGCCCTGGGCGGTGCTGCCCTGCCTTGAGACCGACCGCAAATGTACGGACATGGCGGCGCTCAGGGCGCTCGGGTTCAGGACCGCGGCGCTGGCGCTCGAAAAGGACGCCGTTCCGATCGGCGCGGCGGCGCTGCAGAACGAGCCGAAGCTCGCGCTGCTGCTCGGCAACGAGGGCGACGGGCTCGAGAGGGCGACGGTCGAAAGCGCGGACTTCCGCGTCAT
>JAEEKE010000023.1 GCA_016282255.1 Bacillota bacterium | reverse complement strand
TTCCGCCCACGATGGTGGTGTTCTCCTTGGTGATGGTCACCTTCTCCGCCTTTCCGAGCATGTAGGGTGTCGCGTTCTCAAGGGTGAATCCGCGCTCCTCGCTGATGACGGTTGCGCCGGTGAGGATTGCGATATCCTGAAGCATCTCCTTGCGCCTGTCGCCGAAGCCGGGGGCCTTGACGGCAGCGACCTTCAGGGACCCGCGGAGCTTGTTGACCACGAGGGTCGCGAGCGCGTCGCCCTCAACGTCCTCGGCGATGATGAGGAGCTTTCTGCCCTGCTGAGCGATGGGCTCGATCACGGGCAGGATCTCCTGGATATTGCTGATCTTCTTCTCGGTGATGAGAATGTAGGGATTGTCGAGCACAGCCTCCATCTTGTCGGAATCGGTGACCATATAGGCGGAAGCGTAGCCGCGGTCGAACTGCATGCCCTCGACCACGTTGAGCTCGGTCTTCATGCTCTTGCCTTCCTCGATCGTGATGACGCCGTCGTTGCCGACCTTTTCCATAGCGTCGGCGATGAGCGCGCCGACCTTATCGTCGGTGGCGGAGATGGAAGCGACCTGCGCGATCTCCTGCTTGGAGGAGATCTCCTTGCTCATATCCTTGAGCGCAGCGACGGCTTCCTCGACGGCGGCCTCGATGCCGCGGCGAAGCACCATCGGGTTGGCGCCGGCGGCAACGTTCTTCATGCCCTCGCGCACGATGGCCTGGGCGAGCAGGGTGGCGGTGGTGGTGCCGTCGCCCGCGACGTCGTTGGTCTTCGCGGCTACTTCGCGAACGAGCTGTGCGCCCATGTTCTCGAAGGGATCCTCAAGCTCGATCTCCTTGGCGATGGTGACGCCGTCGTTGGTGATGAGGGGAGCGCCGTATTTCTTTTCGAGAACGACGTTGCAGCCCTTGGGCCCGAGGGTGATCTTAACGGTGTTTGCGAGGGTATTGAGACCCGCTTCAAGTGCGCGGCGAGCTTCTTCACCGTGCTTTATCTGTTTTGCCATATTATAACTCCTTTCAAACCTGCGGCTCCCGCCGGGGCGATGCCGGGGCAGAGGCCGAAAGCTTATTCATACTATTCGGTTTATGCGTTTATTCCACAACGGCGTAGATGTCGCTCTGGCGAACGATGATGTATTCGACGCCGTCCAGCTTGACTTCGTTGCCGCCGTATTTGGAATAGATGACCTTGTCGCCGACCTTGACGGTCATGACGATCTCCTTGCCGTCCACCACGCCGCCGGGGCCGACCTCGATGACTTCCGCCATCTGGGGCTTTTCCTTGGCGCTGCCGGCGAGGATGAGGCCGCTCTTGGTGGTCTCTTCGATCTCGCAGCTCTTGAGCACAACTCTGTCAAACAAAGGTCTGAGTTTCATGATTCTGCCTCCTGTGAATTTTGCCCTCCTGAAGAGCCGCTTCGCGGCCCCAAAGGAAGGGTATTTTATTATTTCCGATAATTGCTATTATATTCAACCGCCGGATTATGTCAAGCAAGCATATCGAGGTATCGATAATATATATTGAATATAGACAAAATACTGTTGCTTTTGCGCCTCATTTGGAATATAATGCAAAAAGTGAGAAAAAGAAAGGAGGCCGCAAAAATGCGCAAATTCAACGATACCTGTTCCGCCATCATCCTCAAAGCGGCTGTATTGGGCTATAACTATGCCCGTTTGCAGCTTTGCGGCCCCGAAGCGCTTCCCGCTTTTATCCGGAGTTAACAGCCTCCGGAGCGCAGTCCCGGATCAAGGACTGCAGCTAACGAGATCGTATCGGCGAGCCGCAGGAAACTACGGTTCGCTTTTTTGTTGCGTCGGCCGGCTGTGCCGGCAAAAGGATAAACAGTTATGGAAAAGAACACTGAAAAGAACATCAACGAAAAGAAGCCGGCAAAGGACCGGCAGAAGGATAAGCAGCTAAGAAAGGAAAAGCTCGATCTCGTCCTCGAGGCGGGCCGCGGCACTTTCCGGCATTTCATTACGGGAATAATCGGCATCGTGTTCGCGAATCTCTCGGCGTACTGCATACCGCTGATCACGAGCTTCACCATCGACTACGTGCTGCTCGATTACGCCGAAGCGGATTATCAGGGCGGCATGACCGTGGCGCCCTGGGTCGAACGCATCCTCGCCTCGGTCGGAGGCAAGGCGTTCCTGACGAAGCATCTTTATATTATGGGCATCATCCTCATACTGATGACCGTCGTCAACGCCGTCTCGATCTACCTCAGGAGGAGCGAGGTCGCCAAGGGCTCCGAGCTCTTTGCCTACAATCTTCGCACCCGGCTCTACGATCATCTCGAGAACGTGCCCTATGACTACCATAAGCACATCATCTCGGGCGACATCATCCAGCGTTGTACCTCTGACCTCGACACCATCCGCAGGTTCGTGCAGTCCCAGCTGCTCGAGATCGTGCGCACCGTCGTCATGGTCCTGATAGCCGCGACGATCATGTTCAGCCTCAACACGAAGCTCGCGCTGTGCTCGGTCATAATGATGCCCTTCCTTTCGGTCGCGTCCTATGTCTACGGGCGCAAGGCGAAGCATTATTTCACCGAATCCGACGAGGCCGAGGGCGCGCTCAGCGCGGCGATCCAGGAGAATGCGGCAGGCATGCGCGTGGTCCGCGCCTTCGGACAGCAGCGCTCGGAGCTCGATTCGTTCACCGAAAAGAACCGCGATTACCGCGAAAAAGCGACCAGACTCAACAACGTCATGGCATACTTCTGGGGCGTTTCGGACGCGTTCGGCTATATCCAGATCGGCATCAGCCTGTGCCTGAGCATCGTGATGGTCATAAAGAAACAGATCTCGGTCGGCGAACTGCTCGTTTTCTCGAGCTACACCTCCATGCTCGTCTGGCCCGTCCGCCAGCTCGGCAGGATCCTCGCGGATCTAGAAAAGGCGGGCGTCTCCCTCGGCAGGATCAACGAGATCCTCAAGGTCCCGGTCGAGTCGGAGCCCGGCCGGGCGCTCGAGCCCGAGATCAAGGGCAGCGTCGAGTTTAAAAACGTCGGCTTCGGCTATGAGGACGGGCAGGAGGTCCTTTCCGACATCAGCTTTACCGCAAAGCCCGGCGAGACCGTCGCGATCCTCGGCTCCACCGGCAGCGGCAAGTCCAGCCTCGTGCAGCTCCTGCAGCGCCTCTATACCGTGCGCGAGGGCGAGATACTGATCGACGGCGTCAATATCAACGATATCGAGCGCCATCATCTCAGAAGAAACATCGGCATAGTCCTCCAGGAGCCCTTCCTCTATTCGAAGACGATCCTAGAGAACATCCGCATCGTGCAGCCCGATTCGCCCGTGGAGGAGGTCTACGAGGCCGCGTCCGTCGCCTCCGTGCACGACGTTATAATGAGCTTTGAAAAGGGCTATGATACCGTCGTCGGCGAGAAGGGCGTCACCCTTTCGGGCGGCCAGAAGCAGCGCGTCGCCATCGCAAGGATGCTGATGCAGCACGCGCCGATAATCATCCTCGACGACTCCATGAGCGCCGTCGATACCGAGACCGACGCGGCCATCCGCGACGCGCTCTCCGCAAGGCGCGACGGCTGCACCACGTTCATCATCTCTCACAGGATCACCACCCTCTGCCGAGCGGACAAGATACTCGTGCTCGACGGCGGCAGGCTGGTGCAGATGGGCACGCACGAACAGCTCCTCCGTGAAGACGGGCTGTATAAGCGCATAGCCGATATCCAGAACCTGCTCGAGGATGAACTCAAAAACGACGAAACGGCGATCGGAGCCCCGGATGCCGCTGAAGCAGGAAAGGGGGCGATCTGATGGAAGAGATTGAACTGACCACCAGTGCTCTTCAGGAGGAAGAGTTTAATAAAAAGATAGACTGGAAGCTCTGGAAGCGCCTGCTTTCCTACGCGATGCGCCATAAGGTGATGTTCATCGGCATCATCCTCCTCATGCTCCTGGTCTCGTTCGGGGATATCTTCTATCCACAGCTTACCCGCTACGCGATCGACAACATCATCACGCGCGGGGAGGAGGGCTATCGGCTCATCCTGCCGTTCGCGCTCGTGTATCTCGCCGTTATCGCGATCCAGGGCGCGGGCGTAGTGCTCTTCATCCTGTTCTGCGGCAGGCTGGAGATGGCCATGGCCTACGATATCCGCCAGGACGCCTTCAAGAAGCTGCAGCAGCTCTCGTTCTCGTACTACGACCGCACCGCCGTGGGCTATATCATGGCGAGGATGGTCGGCGATATCCCGAGGCTTTCGGAAATGATCGCCTGGAGCCTGACCGATATCTTCTGGTCCAGCGGCTTCATAATCGGCTGCATCTGCTTCCTTATCGGCATGAACTGGAAGCTCGCGCTCGTCGTGCTGCTCGTCCTGCCGCCGCTCGCGGTCATTTCGGTCTATTTCCAGCGCAGGATCCTTAAGCAGCAGAGGATCGTCCGCAAGCAGAATTCGCGCATCACCGGCGCCTTCAACGAGGGCATAACCGGTGCGGTCACCACCAAGACCCTTGTGCGCGAGGCAAGGAACTTCGACGAGTTCAAGGCCGAAGCGGGCACCATGAAGAAGGCCTCGATCAAGGCCGCGGTGTTCTCCGCGATGTTCACGCCGATAGTCATCACCCTCGGCTCGATAGCGACCGCGACCGCGCTGTACGCGGGCGGACGCACCGTAATCGCGCCCACCGTTTTCGGCGTCGGCATGACGATAGGCGTGCTCTCCAGCTTCATCGCCTACACCACCCAGCTCTTCGACCCGATGCAGCAGCTCGCCGGTATTTTTGCCGAGATGCAGAGCGCACAGGCGAGCGCCGAGCGCGTGATCTCGCTGCTCGATACTCCCGAGGACATCCGGGACAGCGAGGAAGTCGTCGAAAAATACGGCGACTGCTTCGAACCGAAGAAGGAGAACTGGGAGGAGATAACCGGCAGCGTCGAATTCAAAAACGTCTCCTTCGCCTATAAGAACGGCGAAAAGGTCCTCAAGGACTTCGATCTTAAGGTCCGGCCCGGCGAAAGGATCGCTCTCGTGGGCGAGACCGGCGCGGGCAAGAGCACGATCGTCAACCTCGTCTGCCGCTTCTACGAGCCCACCGAGGGCAGTATCCTGATCGACGGCACGGATTACCGCGAAAGGAGCCAGCTCTGGCTGCAGTCCCGCCTCGGCTACGTGCTGCAGAGCCCGCATCTGTTCTCCGGCACAATCCGCGACAATATCCGCTACGCCCGCAAGGACGCGAGCGACGAGGAGGTCGTGAACGCCGCAAAGCTCGTGCATGCGGATGAGTTCATCTCAAAGCTCGAAAAGGGCTATGATACCGAGGTCGGCGAGGGCGGCGCAAGGCTTTCCACCGGCCAGAAGCAGCTCATCAGTTTCGCCCGCGTCATACTCGCGGACCCGAGGATCTTCGTGCTTGACGAGGCGACCAGCTCCATCGACACCGAGACCGAGACCCTGATCCAGAACGCGATCGGCACGGTACTGCAGAACAGGACCAGTTTCATCGTCGCGCACAGGCTCTCCACCATCCGTTCCTGCGACCGCATACTCGTCATCCGCGGCGGCAGGATCACCGAGGAGGGCACCCACAGGGAGCTGCTGAAGCTCAGGGGCTACTACTACAACCTCTACACCACCCAGTTCACCGAGAACACCGCGCAGCAGGTGCTTGCGTAAGAAGATGGAACTGCCGCTTGAGTTCAAAACCAGAATGAAGGCCATGCTCGGGGATGAATACGAAGCTTTCATCTCCGGGTACGGCTTTCCCGCCGTCCGCGGGCTGCGCGTCAACACGCTCAAGCTCACGAAGGAGCGCTTTCTCGAGCTTTCACCGTGGAGGACGGAGCAGGCGGAAACGCTATTTGAGGGCCTGATCCTCACCGGGGAAGCGGAGCATATCGGCACGCATCCCTACCATATCGCCGGGCTCTTCTATATGCAGGAGCCAAGCGCGATGAGCGTCATCGCCGAAGCGGAGATCGAACCCGGCATGAAGGTGCTCGACCTCTGCGCTGCGCCGGGCGGAAAGAGCGGCGGCATCGCCGCAAGGCTTGAAGGGAAGGGCCTCATCGTCTCGAACGAGATAGTTCCGAGCAGGGCCAGGGAGCTCGCTTCCAATCTCGAGCGCCTCGGCGTCGTGAACGCTGCCGTTACCTGCGCCCGCCCGGACGCCGTTGCCGACGCTTTACCCGGATATTTTGACCGCGTGATAGTCGACGCTCCGTGCAGCGGCGAGGGCATGTTCCGCAGGGATCCCGGCGCGATCGCCGAATGGAGCCCCGAGCACGTCGCTTCCTGCGCCGCGCGCCAAAGCGCGATCATGGAGAGCGCGTCGAAGCTCGTTACCCCCGGCGGCAAGCTCATCTATTCCACCTGCACGTTTTCTCCCGAAGAGAACGAGGGCGTGATCGAGAGCTTTTTGGCGGAGCATCCCGAATTCTCCCCGGAAATAACGAAGCGGCTCTATCCGCATCGGATGAAGGGCGAGGGGCATTTCGTCGCCCGACTCGTGCGCAGTAAGGACGGCACGGATCGAGTTGAAAAGACCGGAAAGCGGGGGAGGGGAGCTTCAAAGCCTGCCGGCATGGGACCTGCGGACGCGGCTTCAAAGACGCTTGCGCTGGAGCTCTTCTCCGCGCTTATAACCGAACCGGAGCGCCCGCTTGCCTCGCTGCTGAAAAACGGAGACAGGCTCATTTACTGTCCGTTTGACTCCCCTGAGGGCCTGAACCTCCTGCCCATCGTCTCAATGGGGACAGAGGTCGGCACACTGTCGTCTGGCTATAAAAAGTCGTTCGTCCTGCCGTCGCATTCGTTCTTTATGGCGGCTCACGGCTTTGAATACTTGAACACGGTCGATCTCGACGTCGTCAGCCCGGAGCTTAAACGGTTCCTCGGCGGGGATACTCTCGCCATCCCGGAGAGCCTTTCCGGTTTCGTACCGGTAACGGTCGGCGGCTTCCCGGTCGGCTTCGGCAAGGCCGTCGGCGGGGTCCTTAAGAACCGTCTCCCAAAGGGCCTGACAGTGCCGGGCCTGCGATAAAACGAAATACGGCGATCCCGATGCGGAGCCTCTTTAAAAGAGCTCCGTTTTCTTTATCGCCTGAAAGGCTTTTTTGCCGGGATCACAGGCAAGTATTTTGGTGTTCATTTTTCGACCGGACTGTGGTATAATGATTGGGATAAAGATCCGGAGGTGATCCCATGAATACCGAACCCAAAAACGAACTCTGCTGCGCCGAAAAGGAGGCGCTGCGCATCCGCGTGGACTACAACAACATGCTTTCCGACAAGGTAGGCGCAAACGGCATCTCCGCCGAAGAGCTCGCCGCCGTGAAGCCGCGCCTGGTCGCGGCGCTTGAAAGCGCAAACGCCAAGCGCGATTCCATGCGCTGGCGCGATCTTTACAAGACCATGCCGCCCATTCTCGACAGCATCCTCGAAGCCGCGGCGTTCGTTCGCGAAACGGCCGAAAACTTCGTCGTGCTCGGCATCGGCGGCAGCGCGCTCGGCCCCATCGCGGTGCAGCAGGCACTCCGTCATCTGCATCATAACGACCTCGGCAAGGCCGTGACCGGCAGTCCGAGGATCTTCGTTGAGGACAATATCGATCCCGAGCGCATGGCCGCGCTGCTCGACGTGATCGATCCCGAAAAGACGGTCTTTAACGTCATCACCAAATCCGGCAGCACGAGCGAGACCATGGCCCAGCTGCTGATCATCACAAGGATACTGCTCGACCGCTTCGGCGAGGAGGGCGTAAAGGATCATCTGATCGCCACCACCGATAAGGAGAAGGGCAATCTCGTGGGCATCGCAAAGCGCTTCGGGCTGCGCACCTTCGTCGTTCCCGACGGCGTCGGCGGCCGCTTCTCCGAGCTCTGCCCTGTCGGCCTGCTTCCCGCGGCGGTCGCGGGTATCGATATCCGCGCGCTGCTCGAGGGCGCCGAATACATGGACGGGCTGTGCATGAACGCCGAGCCAGAAAGGAATCCCGCGCTGATGCTCGCCGGCCTCGAGGTGCTCGCTATGGAGAACCACGGCGCGAATATCGGAGTGCTCATGCCCTATGCCGATTCGCTCAAATACATCGCCGACTGGTACGCCCAGCTCTGGGCCGAATCCCTCGGCAAGAAGAAGCCCTCTGAAAACGGCTATCTGCGCTTTGGCCAGACCCCGGTCAAATCCCTCGGCGTCACCGACCAGCATTCCCAGGTCCAGCTCTACACCGACGGCCCCTACGACAAGACCGTCACCTTCATCGGCGTGGACCGCTTCCGCACCGAGGTCATGATCCCGCACGCGTTTGACGAGATCCCCGGCGTCGCGTTCCTTTCGGGCCACACGCTCAATGAGCTTATCAACGCCGAGCGCGTCGCGACCGAGCACGCGGTCACCGCGAGCGGCCACATGAACAAGACCATAATGCTGCCCGTTGTAAATGAGTTCACACTCGGCCAGCTGCTTATGCTGTTCGAAATGCAGACCGCGTTTGCGGGCGAGCTGCTCGGGATCGACGCCTTCGACCAGCCCGGCGTGGAGGAGGGCAAGAACGCCACCTACGCGCTGCTCGGCAAGCCCGGCTACGAAGCGAAGCTCGAGGAGCTCAGGAGCTCCGCCGCCAAGGACGCGAAGTACGTTATCTGAGGCTTAACCGGCATTTCCGCAGACCGTGAGAGCGCGGAAAAATGAATTTTATCAATAAAGAAAACCTGAAGAAAATAGACTGGTTCACCGTCGTGATCGTCCTGGCGCTCGTTGCGTTCGGGACGGTCGCGCTTGCGTCGGTAATGGCAAAGCCTTTCGACGGCACGGAGTCGGGCTTTGCCGATTACTGGAGCAAGTTCAACGTCGAATATCTTCAGAAGCACATCATCAACTTCATGCTCGCGCTTGCGGCGATGATAATCGTTTTGCTGATAGATTACAGCATACTGCAGCCATTCTCCATGTGGATCTACGGCGGCGTCATCGGCCTGCTTGCGCTGCTTTTCGTTTTCGGCAAGGTGCGCGGCGGCGCGCAGGGCTGGTTCGTTTTCGATTCGCTCGAACGCGCGATCCAGCCGGGCGAGCTTTCAAAGATCGCGCTCATCATCGTGCTCGCGAAATACGTTTCCGCCGCCGTGGACGAGCACGGCAGCCTCAAGCGCTTCAAGGACGTGGCGGTCGCCGTCGCGTTCACGCTCGTGCCGTTCCTGCTCATCGTTCTGCAGCCCGATTACGGTACGGCGACGGTGCTTCTGGTGATCATGACCGCGATCTTCTTCGTCGGCCGCATCTACTGGATCTACGTCGTCGCCGCCGCGATAATCGCGGGCCTCGGCATACCGGCGGTGTACCTCTTCGCGCTCACGCCCAAGCAGCGCCAGCGCATCGACGTCTTCATAAATCCCGACGCCGCGAGCGACGACGCCAAATACCAGGTCAACCAGTCCAAGATGGCCATCGGTTCCGGGCGCATATTCGGCAAAGGCTTCTTCGGCGAACAGACGCTCGCACAGCTCCGCTATATTCCTGCGAGGCATACCGACTTCATCTTCAGCGGCATCACCGAGGCCGTCGGCTTCGTCGGCAGCGCGATACTGATCGCCGCGTTCTTTGCGCTTTTGATCCGCTGGCTCTTCATCGCCGCGCGCGCAAGGGATAATTTCGGCACGCTGATCGTCGTCGGCGTCGTCGCGATGCTCGCGGCGCATATCTTCGAAAACATCGGAATGACGATGGGCATCATGCCCGTCACCGGCATCCCGCTGCCGTTCATCAGCTACGGCGGCTCCAATCTTCTGACCAATATGATCGCCGTCGGCCTCGTGCTGAACGTCAACATGAGGCGCGTGACCAAGCGAAAACGCATACCCGCGGGGCTTTGATGAGGCCGCGCAGGAGGCAAGGGTGAAGACCGAAAGATACAACGAAAACTGCAGGGCAGCGCTATCGGAAGCCGGAGCCGTCTCCAAACAGCTCGGGCACGGCTTCGTCGGCTCCGAGCATATCCTGCTTGCGCTTTCGAAAACGAGCTCCGCCGCCAAATCGGCGCTCGACGCTTTCGGCTTGACCTCAAATAGCATACTTCCGTACGTCGACACCGTGATCCCCGACGCCGGCCGCCGTCAGTTTACCGACAGCGCGGGCTTCACGCCCGACGCAAAGCGCGTGCTCGAGCTTTCCCTGCTCGAAGCCCGCTCGGCGCTCGAACCGCTCATTACCACCTCGCATATCATGCTTTCGATCCTGCGCGAGGACGGCTGCTTTGCGGCGAGGATACTGCATATCTTCATTCCGGATTTCAAAGCGCTCCGCGAAAAGCTCTCGGAGCTGAACGACAATGATTTTCCGGTCTCGGCAGAAGACGGGACGTCCCAAACGGAACCGGAACAGGACGATACCGCTCCCTATCATAAGATCAGGTTTTCGGACGGACTTGCGGACGATCCCGGCGCAGCAAGCGGCGAAGCCTATGCGCCGCCGGGACTTATAATGCGCAGCGACAAACTGCATCTCGATCCGAAAAAGCACAGCGACCCGCGGCAGAAGCCATCGGGCGGGCAGACCAAGGGCGAAACGCCCGCTTCGGATTTCTGTACCGACCTGACCGAGCGCGCGAGAAAAGGCGCTCTTGACCCGCTGATCGGCTGCGAAAACGAGCTCGACCGCCTCATCGGTACCCTTCTTCGCCGCACGAAGAACAATCCCGTGCTCGTCGGCAAGCCCGGCGTCGGAAAATCCGCGATAGTCGAGGGCTTTGCTTCGAGGATCGTCGAGGGGAAAGTCCCGCCGGAGCTGTTGAATACAAGGCTCCTTGAGCTCGACCTCGCGCTTATGATCGCGGGAACGAAATACAGGGGCGAATTCGAACAGCGGCTCAAGGCTGTGCTCGAATCCGTCGACGCAGACACCGTGCTGTTCATCGACGAGCTGCATATGATCGTCGGCGCGGGCGCCGCGGAGGGCAGCGTCGACGCCGCGAATATTTTAAAGCCCGCCCTCGCAAGGGGAGAGCTGCGGCTCATCGGCGCCACCACCTTCGATGAATACCGCCGCTATATCGAGCCGGACGCCGCGCTCGAGAGGCGCTTCTCGCCGATAACCGTTGAGGAACCCACGCGTGAAGAGGCGATCAGCATCCTCAAGGGCCTCAGGGACCGCTACGAAGCGCACCACAACGTCACCATCGGAAACGACGTCATCGCGGCCTGCGTCGATCAGTCGATCCGCTGCATGCCCGACCGCTGCCTGCCCGACAAGGCGATAGACCTTATGGACGAGACAGCGGCGAATATCCGTCTGACCGCGGCAAAAACGGCAGAGAACGCCGCTGATGGGTCCTCGCGGCACGCCGTGACCGAGGCCGACGTTATCCGCGTCGCGCATGCGCTCTCGGGCATCCCGGAGGACGATCCGGCGCACCCGATGAACGAGCGCCTAAATGACCTTGAACAGAGCATGGTGCGCCGCTTCTTCGGCCAGAACGCGGCGGTATCGGCTGTCGCCCGCGCAGTCCGCAGCGGCTTTGCCGGGCTTTCGGACGCCTCGAAGCCCATAGCTTCTATAATTGTTGCCGGCGGCAGCGGCACGGGTAAGACCATGCTTGCCGCCGTGCTCGCCGAAGCGCTCTACGGCCGCAGCTCCGCGCTCGTCCGCTTCGATATGAGCGATTACCGCGACGAATCCGCGCTCACGACCCTGCTCGGCGTGCCGATGGGCTATATCGGCGCGGAAAACGGCGGCAGGCTCTCCGAGGCCATCCGCTCAAAGCCCTACGCGGTCGTGCTGTTCGATAATATCGAGCTTGCGCCAAGGGAACTGCTCACTCTGTTCACAAGGCTTTTAAAGGACGGCTTCCTGCTTGATAACCGGGGCAGGACGGTAAGCTTTAGGAATACCGTCGTGCTGCTCAGCGTCGGCACCGGGGAGGCCGATACGCATACCGTGGGCTTCTCGAACGCAGCCGGCAGCGGCTCCGATCTTGCTCGCGTCAAGGCGCTGCTCCCCTCCGAGCTCATTTCGACCGCCGACGCGCTGACCGTGCTCGAGCCTATCGGCCGCGACGCCTCCGTATTCATTGCGCTCGAGATGCTCTCCGAGCTCGCCTCGCGGGCGCGCCTAAGAAGCATTTCCATCGAATTCGGCATGGACGAAGCCGAAAGGATCATCGAAACGATACCCGCCCGCGAGCTCGCTTCGGGCGGCGCGTGGGCGATAAAGCGCGCGGTTTCGGAGATCGCCGAAAAAGCGCTCGCCGAAAGCCTGCTTTCCGGCAAGCTCTCCGCCGACCGCGCATACAGGCTCCGGATAGAGGGCGAACGGGCATATTTCGAGCCCGGCGAGCTCGCTTCCGCCGTGGATCAATAACCTTATTTGACTGAGGGATCATTATGGACGTTGTAAGATTTGCACTCGCATACCGCTTCGACAGGCTCGGCAGCGAGGATGACCGCACCCAGAAGGACCGTGCGCTCTCGCTCTTCATCGCGCGCATCGAGCCCGCTCTTCTCGAGGGCATGAGCCTGCATGCGGGCCGCTATATGCTCGGCGAGAATGACGACCCGGATATCCTTACCGTCCTCACCATGGGCAAGGGCCTTAAAGCGACCAAGAAGCTTTGGAAGGCGGTCGAGAGCGACCCGATACTGATGAGCGCGCTGACGGGCTTCCGTCCGATCATCCAATCCAACAACGTCTTCAGGATGGAGGATTTCGAATCCTACGGCGTTTTCGGCGCCGACGGAACGCTTTCGGGCGGCACGACGGAGTTCGGACCGATCCCCGTTCCGAGTGAGCTCTATGATGAATGCTACCCTATAAAGATCGTTGTCGCTCCCGATAAGTTCAAGGGCACCTTCGACCAGTTCGAGGCCGCGAAGCTGATCCGCGACGCCGCTAAAAAGGCGCTGCCGGGCTGCCGCGTTATCGAAGCGCCGGTGGCGGACGGAGGGGACGGCACCGCCGGGGTCCTTGCAAAGCTGACGGGCGGACGCCGGCGCAGAGTCGTCGTCACAGGACCCGACAGGCAGCCGACCGAGGCAGAATACTGCTTTATCGACAACGAGACCGCCGTTATCGAGATGGCGCAGGCTTCGGGCCTTGCGCTGGTACGGGGCGAGCTCGATCCACTGCACGCGACGAGCAGGGGCACCGGCGAGCTGATCGCCGACGCGCTGAAAAACGGCGCGAAAAAGCTGCTTATCGGCATCGGCGGTTCCGCCACTAACGACGGCGGCATGGGCGCGGCGGCCGCGCTCGGAGCAAGATTTCTCGATGAAGCCGGAAACGAACTCGAGGGCTGCGGCGCGGATATGGAAAACGTCCGCAGGATCGACCTCTCCGGCCTCGATCCGAGTCTCGGTGCGGCAGAGCTTATAGCCCTTTCGGACGTCAACAATCCGCTGACCGGACCCGACGGCGCGACGGCGGTCTACGGCCCGCAGAAGGGCGCGATCGGGGAGGTCGGGGAAAGGCTCGAGAACGGCATGCGCAATATCGAAGCCCTTTACAACGGGCTTGCCGGGCGTGAGGTCTGCTCTGAACCCGGCGCGGGCGCGGCGGGAGGCATGGGCGCCATGCTTAAAACGCTTCTAAGCGCAAAAGTCGTCAGCGGCGCGGAGACGGTGCTTTCGCAGATGGATTTCGATCGCCTCATCCGTGACGCGGCGCTCGTCGTAACGGGGGAGGGCCGGCTCGACGCATCGAGCATCGATTCGGGCAAGGCCGTCGGCGCGGTCATCCGCCGCGCTAAGGAGGCCGGAGCGAATATCATGGTCATCGCCGGCTGTTTCGGCCAAGGGTATGAAAAGGTGTTCGAGCATGCGAACGCCGGGCTGTTCTCGACCGTGACCGGCGCTGCGGATCCGTCCGAAACGGACGCCGAGCGGCTTGAAAGGACCGCCGAACGCGCTTTCAGAGCGTTAAGAGGCTTTATCGGCGGCGCGGAAAAGTTGATCAAACAATAAAAACAGCTAAAAGGCAAAGCGCCTTGAAAGCGCGGAGCCGGAAGATATCAAAACCAAAGTCAAGCTTGAATAATCGCGGAGGAACTATGAACAACATCGATCAGCTCACAGTAAACACTATCCGTACCCTTGCGGCGGATGCGATCCAGAAGGCCAAGAGCGGCCATCCCGGCATGGCGATAGGCGCGGCTCCGCTTGCGCTCGCCGTATTCGAACAGCTCAAGAAGGATCCCGCCCGCCCCGACTGGCGCGGACGCGACCGCTTCATCCTCAGCGCGGGCCATGCTTCGATGCTCGACTACGCGCTGCTCCATCTCTTCGGCTACGGCGTGTCGATGGACGATATCAAAAACTTCCGCCAGCTCGGCAGCCGCACCGCGGGCCATCCCGAATACGGCAACACCCCGGGCGTAGAAGCCACCACCGGGCCGCTCGGTCAGGGCTTCGCGATGGCGGTCGGCATGGCCATGGCCGAGAGGCATATGGCCTCCGTCTTCAACCGCGAAGGTTATCCCGTGTTCGATAACCACACCTTTACCATCGTCGGCGACGGCTGTATGATGGAGGGCGTCGCTTCCGAGGCCGCGTCCCTTGCGGGCAGCCAGAAGCTCGGCAAGCTGATCGCGCTCTACGACCGCAACAAGATAACGATCGAGGGCAGCACCGATATCACCTTCACCGAGGACGTCGCTGCGCGCTTCGCCTCCTACGGCTGGCAGGTGCTCAATGTTTCGAACGGTGAGGATATCGACGCCGTCAGGACCGCGATCGCCGAGGCTAAGAGGGAGACCGAAAAGCCCTCGATGATCATCGTCCGCACGAATATCGCCCAGGGCACGCCGAAGCAGGGCTCCGCTTCGAGCCACGGTTCGCCGCTCGGCGAGGACAACATAATCGCGTGGAAACAGGCCATCGGCTGGGAGCACGAGCCCTTCACCGTGCCCGCGGAAGTCAGCGCGCATATCGCAGAGCTCAACGCCGGCATGAAAGAGAAGGCGCTGGAGTACGACCGCATGTTAGAGGGCTACAAAAAGGCGTATCCCGAGCTTGCAAAGGAGCTTGAAAGCTGGTATTCCCGCAAGCTGCCGCAGGAGCTGCTCGACGATGAGAGCTTCTTCGCATTCGAGGATAAGCCGATCGCCACGAGGGCCTGCTCCGGCACGGTGCTCAACAGGCTTGCCGCGTACCTTCCCAATATGTTCGGCGGCAGCGCGGACCTTGCGCCGACCAACCTCAGCGAGCTCAAGGGCTATCCGTTCTTCAGCGCCGGGGAGCCCGAGGGCAGGAACATACATTTCGGCGTGCGCGAATTCGCAATGGCCGCGGCCATGAACGGCGCCTATCTCTACGGCGGCCTGCGCACCTTCGCTGCCGGGTTCCTGATCTTCTCCGACTACCTCAAACCCGCCGCGCGTCTTTCGGCGCTCATGGGGCTCAACGTTATCTATATCGCCACGCACGACAGCATCTGCGTCGGTGAGGACGGCCCGACCCATCAGCCGATCGAGCAGCTCGATATGTTCCGCGCCACGCCGAACACCTATGTCTTCCGTCCCGCGGACGGGAAGGAGACCGCCGCCTGCTATCTTGCGGCGCTAGAGCTTGATGCTCCGGCCGTTATCGCGCTCTCCCGTCAGAACCTGCCGCAGCTGCCCAATTCCGGCAGAGCGGCGGTAAGGGGCGGCTACGTGATCTCCGAAGCCCCCGCTCCCGGCAGGATCGACGCCATAATCATGGCCACCGGCTCCGAGGTCTCGCTCGCCATGGAGGCTCAGAAGCTGCTTGCCGATAAGGGCAGGAGCGTGCGAGTCGTTTCGATGCCCTGCATGGAGCTCTTCGAGGAGCAGACCGAGGAATACCGCGAAAGGGTGCTCCCCTCCGCTGTGCGCGCCCGCGTCGCTGTCGAGGCGCTCGGCGGCATGAGCTGGTACCGCTATGTCGGCCTCGACGGCAGGATCGTTTCGATGAAGCGTTTCGGCGAATCGGCGCCCGGCTCGCTCGTGTATAAGCATTTCGGCTTCACGGCCGAGAACGTGGCCGAGCAGGTGCTTGCGGTGATCAAATAAGCCGGAGGAAGCCTCTGTGAACAAAAAGGTCTATTTTGCGGGCTCCATCCGCGGCGGAAGGAGCGATGCGGCGCTGTACCGGCGCATGATCGACTACATCGGCCGAACCGATGCGGTGCTTACCGAGCACGTGGGCGACCTTTATAAAAGCGCGTTCGAGCGCGGCCCTGGCCATGACGGGACGATCTACGCGGCCGACACTGCGATGCTCCGCGAAGCCGATCTCGTCATCGCCGAATGCACCACGCCCTCCCTCGGCGTCGGCTACGAGCTCGCCTATGCCGAAAGGTTCCTAAAGCCCTGCTTCATCTTCTACGACCGCTCAAGGACATCGCTCTCCGCAATGCTCGGCGGCGATCCGTATTTTAGAGTTTTCCCCTATTCCGATCCCGAAGAGATCTTCCCGATACTCGACAGGATACTTGAGTAACAGACAAAAGAAATAGCCTCCCGCGGTAAAACGCGAGGGGCTTTTGTCATATTAGGGCGGGAAAAAGCATATCCTGCACAAGATCCTCTTTTTGTGAAAGGAATAAAAAAGATGCTTGAAGCACTGCTCGGGCTCGTCCGCCATGTGTTCGTCTTCGTCGGCCTCGTCGCGCCGAAAAGCTGTTTCCCGCCGCCGCTTTCGCCGGGGGAGGAGGCCGAGCTCGTCGACAGGCTGCTGAAGGGCGATGAGGGGGCGAAGCAAAAGCTGATCGAGCATAACCTCAGGCTCGTTGCGCACATCGCCAAGAAGTATCAGACCCGCGAGCGCAGCCTCGACGATCTGATCTCGATCGGCACCATCGGCCTTATCAAAGCGATCGGCACCTTTGATCCCGGCAAAGCACGCAGCGTCGCCGCCTATGTTTCAAGATGCACCGAGAACGAGATCCTTATGAGCCTTCGCAGCGAGCGCAGGCACGCGGGCGAGGTCTCGCTCGAAGCGCCGATAGGCGTCGACCGCGACGGCAACGAGATCACGCTTTCGGACGTCATCGCCGATGAAAGCGACCCGATACTCGATCGGGTCATACTCAACAGCAACGGACGGAATCTCCGCTCGGCGGTCTCGGAGGTGCTTTCCCCGCGCGAAAGATGCGTGATCGAGCTCCGCTACGGCCTTATCGACGGACGCATACTGCCTCAGCGTGAGGTGGGGGAGAAGCTCTGCATCTCGCGCTCCTACGTTTCGAGGATAGAGAAGAAAGCGCTTGAAAAGCTGAACCGGTGCCTGACCGGAAGGATCTGATCAATCCGAATCCGCTGAAGACGGGCAGCGGCGCTTATACAGCCTCGCGCGCCCGCGCTTGCCAACGCATTCGGTAGCGCCCACGGTCTCGAGCACCTTTGCCATGTTATAAGCCGGGCGGGGGAGCAACTTCAGCTCCCGTTTAAGATCTGCGGCGGTGAAGCTTTCGGGGAGATTGTCGGGCAGCAGCCGGGCGTGATCCTCGGCCGTCTTTAAAAGCAGCTCGCTTTGAAGCGCCGTCGGGATCCGTTCATAGCGCGTTGAGCCCCTCTTCCTGTCGCGGCTCCAGCCGTTCAGCATGCGGTATTCGTCCATGTCGATCAGCATCAGCAGCACCGAGACCTTCTCGCTCGCGATCACTTCACCAAGCTTTACAAGTTCCGGATACGCGTCGGTGAACCTGCCGTGCTTCGGGCTGACCCTCGGGTCCGTCAGCTCGCCCGTCTCCTGATCGATCCAGATCAGCCGCTTGCGGGCGGGGATGGGGCAGACGACGGTAATTTGGTATTGCGTTTCTGCAAGCACACGGCGCAGCTTTTCTCTCAGCGGCGTAAACCCGCCCGTCTGTATCTCGAAGATCCCGTTTTCGTTCAGCACGTCGGCCACGAACGCGCCCACGGGTATCTCATGCTTTTCTTTATCGGGCTCGATATAGAGCTTGAGAGCGGCATGGAGCGTCTTTTCTCTTAAAGTGCCGATGCCGCCGCGGCGCGCTGAATCCCTCTGCTTTTCGCATGCTTCAAAGAAGCGCAGTTTGGCTTCAAGCTGCGCTTCTTTGATCATGTTCTCGGGTTTATTCTCTTTTTCAGATGCCCCAGTATTCTTCATCGGTCATGAAGCCGTCCCTGCGGCGGTGATGCCTCGACGCGCTGTCACGCCCTTCCTCGCTGCCGTACTGACCGCGGAAAAGCAGCGGCCGGTTCTCGAGGATGCGGCGCGGGTTCGTATCGAAAAGGAGCTGCGCATAGCGGGGCGAAAAGCTGTCCGCAACGATATCCGCCGCCTCCCGCATATCGGGCCTGCGCATATCGGAATCGTGGGCGTCGCTGGCGGCGAGCTGCGCCGCGCCCCTGTCGAGCAGCGAAAAAGCGGTTTCCCTGCATTTGCGCCCGAAGGCGCCGGTTATGCTCTCGGTATCGAGCTGCAGCACGCAGCCCATATCGACCATGTCGAGAAGCCGCCTTATATCGTCATGCGCGAAGAAATAGCGCTCCGGGTGGGCGACGACGGGCCGTATCCGCCTTTCGAGCAGACCCTTGAGAATGCCTGAAAAGAACTCGGGATCCTCAGCAAAATCGCATTCTATAAGCAGATAATCGGAGGAACCGAGGCAGTGCAGCGCTCCCCTGTCGAACTGTGCGAGCGTCGAAGGCGTCGCAAACGCCTCCATTCCGCGGTGAACGGTAAGGTCCCTGTCCATGCCCTCATCGTGCAGCGCGGCATACAGCCTGTCGAACGCGGCGTAGTAATCGGGGCCGACGTAGTTTTCAAACATGGCGGGGATGCAGTGCGGCGTGGCTATGATATCGGTGATGCCGCTCTCAATGGCTTCCGCGGCCATCCTCAGCGACTCGTTGCGGCTGTAGGAACCGTCGTCAACTCCGTACACGATATGGCAGTGGATGTCGATCATTGCGTCCCCTCCTTTCGGCGAAATAGGCTGATATCAGTTGTCGTCCTGACCCAGCGCTTCGAGCGCGGACAGCTTCTCCGGCCTGCTGTCGCCGTGCATGACGAACAGCATGGTGACGAACGCGAGCACCACGAACACCGTCGCATACGGGAACAGCGAGGTCATGCCGAGGCGGTCCATGAGTAGACCGCTGAGGTAGGGCGTCAGGACCTGCGCCGCCATGCTCGCAGTGTAATAATAGCCGGTGAACCTGCCGATGTCGCCGCCCTTGCAGAGCTCGACGACCATCGGGAAGCTGTTGACGTTGATCGTCGCCCAACCGATGCCGGCGAGCGCGAACATCGCGTTCATAAGCATCGGGTTGCTGCCCTTGCGCATGAACGCCGCGGTGAAGAACGCCGCTCCGAGCATGATGACGCCCGCGAGGATGGTCTTCTTCCTGCCGATCTTCGACGCGATAAAGCCGACGGGGATATAGGAGATTATCGCCGCGGCCTGTGCTATTATAAGCGTCATATTATAGTCGCGGCTCAGCACCTTGTCCGCATATACGGAGTATTTCGAGATAACCGCGTTATATCCCATGAACCAGAGCGCCACGGAAAGGAGAAGCAGTATCAGCGAGCGCTTTTCGCCGCTGCTTAGCTTCCTGTCGCCGGAAGCGTCGTCGTTTTCGTCGATGTTGAGCCGCACGCGCTCAAGTTCTGCCTCTTCGGCAAAACGCTTTTCGCGCACGGTGCACATGAACGCTATCAGCGCTATAAGCATGATGCCCGCGATAACGGTGAAGAACGGCGTATAGCTCATCATGCTGTTCTTCGCGCTGCCGGTCTTGAAGAAGATGCCGAGGCCGAGCACCAGTATGCCGCCCGCGGAGCCCATCAAATTGATGACGGCGTTCGCCTTGGAGCGCAGGGGCTTGATCGTGACGTCGGGCATCAGTGCGACGGCGGGGGAGCGGAATATGGACATCGAGAGCAGTACCACCAGCAGCACTATGATGAATGCGACCAGCGTGCCCGTGTGAGCGCTGCGCACGTTCGAGGCGTAGTTCTGCCTTGCCGTAACGTAGAAATCACTGTAGAGCTTGCTCGGTCCGCTGCCGTCCTCAAGGAAATAGCTGTCAAGATCGGTGAAGAGCGCCTTGTCGATGACGACCACCTTGCCGGAGGCGTGGTCGTGCTTATCGAGCTCGGTGAAGGCCTCGTAGCTCATCGGATGCTCGGGCACTGTCTCGGGATCGATGATGAAATGCACGCCGCTTGCGTTGATCAGCTCCTTATTGCCGCTCGCGTCAAACACCAGCCCGATCGCGTCGTCGGCAAGGCTCCTGTCCGCTTCGGTGAGGTCCGCCTTGTCGGTATCGAAAACGGCGGTCTCGAACTCGCGGACGGTTGCAAGATTCTTCGCCTGCGCGTTGTCGACGAAGCTGAGGCCGACGAACGCGACGGCGGCGATGATAGTGCCGATAAGGATGTACGGGGTGCGCTTGCCGAGCCTTGTGTTGGTCTTATCGGAAAGCACGCCGAAGAGCGGCAGCAGTGCGATCGCAAGCACGTTGTCAAGCGCCATAACGATGCCCGACGACGCCTGCGACATACCGAATTTATCGGTCAGTATCTTGGGGATGATCGTGTCGTAAGCCTGCCAGAACGCGCAGATCAGGAAGAACGCGAGGCCCACGAATATCGTGCGTTTGTAATTGAGCTTCATAAAAACGCCTCCTCAATAAGGATATAACGATTATATCATAGCTTTTTAGCCGATTCAATAATAAAAGCCCCCTGAAAATGGGGGCGGGGATAGGTTGTTAAGCGGTGGATTACATTTTGCAGCGTTACCCGAAAAGCCTTTCATACTGCTCAGGATACAGTTCTCGCAGCATTGCCGGAGTATTGTAGTCATAGGCTTCGCGGAACAGCAGGTTCCCGTCAGCATCGTACATAGTGTAGACTTCTTCATAGACCTCGAGTTTGTTGGCTCTGCCGGAATAAATGGGATTGGTATCCACCTCGCCGATAAGATTCAGCGAGATCACAAGGTACTCGCTGCCGTAGTCGATCAGCTTCCAGGGCGTGCCGGCGTCAAATCCGGAATCCAGAAGATCCTGCCTGTAGATCACCTCTTCGCCGCGGCAGCCGACAGCCGCATGGCTTGTAAGAAAATCGAACACCGAATCGCATTTATCAACTGACTGAACGTTAAGCTCACTGTCGACGGATATGTCAAACGAGCCCGTGGATCTGTCGGCGTCCTTGAAAATGCCGTCGGTCGAATCAGATGAGACCTTGAGCATGAAGCCGCCGTCCCTCGCTTCCGCTACATAAAGACTTTCGGCAGAGCTGCCTCCGAATTCTCTATGCAGCAGCTTTTCACCGGTCCCGGACAGGATCAAAGCGGAAAGATCGCTTTCGGAATACTCGCCCTGTTCGGAAGTATCCCCGAAGAAATAGTAGTTTCCGTCCTGTTCGATACAATGCTCGAATGCGGAACGGGGTATATCGAAGAGCTCCGCTTTGAATTCCTCGCTGCCGTTCCGGTCGCACTTGATGACGTATGAGGTCATACCGCTGACGTCGGCCATGGTGCCGTCTTCGATACGGGAGGAAAAATAGCCGTACACGATCAGAAAACCGCCGTCCGACGTGCGCTTGGTAAACGACACCGCGTGCCGATCCTCAACGTTGACCGCGTATTGAGCGATCTCATTGAAATAAATATCGTAAACATGAACGGTTTCGGTATCCACGGTTTCACCCGCCAAGATCCTGTCCGTTCGTATCAGCATGTCGCTGCAGACCACAATGCTGAGGATCATATTGTCCTGCTTGACGATTCCCTTATACTTTTCCGGAACCGTTCCGACGCGCTCGATCCGCGTGAACCCGTCGTCCGGGAAGGGCGTAACTTCGGGCATCGGTTCTTCGGTCGGCGCCGGGACATCGGTCTCAACGGGTGCCAGCGTCGCTTCCGGCGCAGCGGTAGCTTCATCACCCGGCGCGCTGCCCGCGGGGTTCGCGCACCCCGCAAAACACGCGGCAAGCATGATGACCGCCGCCAATAATGCGGCCGTTCGCCTGAAAAACCGCCTGCGTTTGCGTGCTGTGTTCATATTGGCTCCTTTCTGTCACTTCCGACTCAATAGAATGATCGGTATTTTCTGAATTTATTATATCATGCCAAAAAAAGATGTCAACAAGGGGAAACAACGTGATCGTGACAAAATCGTCTTTGATGAATCAGAATAAAGTATCGAAGTGACTTAAGCACAGCACAGGCCAAGAGCAAGACCATAATACCTGTGAGATTACTGCAGATCAAGCCTGCGTAAGAAAGATAGTTCTCGGAGAAACTCCAATCGTGCCTTAAACCAAAGAAATCACTGCCCAAATATCCAGCAGTCGCTGATCGCCTCCTAAAAAGTCAAAAGGATAAAACACTTCTTTAAAGCCCTTTACAATTATATTGGCAGAAGCTATAATACTTATATTGTATCATATGATTTGGACGCTATAAAACCGTTAAGTTTTAGTTATTTGATGCTTAAGAAAGGTCTAGGTTTTCCCAATGGCAGAACAAGTAGAAATCACAGGTAAAGAGTTTCGCCGAATGCAGCTGATACAGCTGGACATGCTTGTTGAGCTTGACAGGGTATGCAGAGAGAATAATATAAACTATATCATTTTCGCAGGAACTCTGTTGGGCGCGGTCCGCCACAAGGGTTATATTCCTTGGGATGATGATGCTGATATCGGAATGCTCCGTGAAGACTACGAAAAATTCAAAAAGATTGCGCACAAGTTGGATACTTCTGTTTGCTTTTTTCAGGATCACAGCACTGACCCTGATTATATCTGGGGTTACGGCAAGCTTAGACGTACCGGTACAAGCTTTATTCGCTCCGGTCAGGAGCATTTGAAAGGTCAAACAGGGGTTTTTGTGGATATTTTCCCCTTTGACGATATTCCTTTAAGCATTCCGCTGCAAATCCTGCAGGATTGGCACGTCTTTTGCCTGCGGAAGATACTTTGGTCTCAGGTAGCAAAGAAGACGGAACATGGATTGCGGAGAATCTGGTTTAGCCTGTTGAGCCATATCCCTCCTGAAGCGGTCTTCCGCAGCGCTGAACGCTATAAGAGAAGAAGCAACAACAATACCCCGAACAGAGTTCGTATCTTATTCATGCCTTCCAGCGGCATGATTTACAACAAGAATCCTATAAACACACGTTACGGCATGCCCAAGAAGTGGATGTTGGAGCGCGAGGAATATGACTTTGAAGGCAAGCGGCTATATGGCATCAAGGATGCGGACGCGTTTCTCTCGTATGAATACGGCGACTATATGAAGCTCCCACCTGAGGAAAAAAGAACTCCTCATGCTCCGGTTTCCAGTTACGATTTTGCCGGACTGCACGATGAAGTACTGCTTTAACTCTGTTGATAAAAGATTTCATATGGAGCAATTCGTGGAAGAATATGTTATTTCGGAACAAGTAAGAAAGCTATGGGCAGTTGAGCTGGATCTGTTAGAGAAGTTCAAGGATCTTTGCAAAAAGCACTCACTTAGATATTACGCAATAGCTGGCACGCTGCTCGGTGCTGTTCGGCATAAGGGCTTCATTCCTTGGGATGACGACATCGATGTTGCAATGCCTTGGGAAGATTGTAAGCGCATGATGCAAATTGCGCCAAAGGAGCTTAGCTATCCGTATTTTTTTCAATGCTATTTGACCGAAAAAGACGCCGAGCTTCATCCCATCCGTTTGAGAAGAAGCGACACTACTGGATGCACAAAATGGGAATACGAAAACGTGACCGATCGCAATTACAATCTCGGGGTGTTCATTGATATTTTCCCACTGTTTTATGTCCCTCAGGATTCGGCGCTCAAAGCAAAACAAAAGGAGTTGGTAATAGACACTTGGAAGGCCTTCCGAGGATATACTGCGCTGATGGGAAAGGAGAAAGGGCTTGCGAGCATGAATCCCGAGTATGCAAAATACATTGAGATTTATCGGGAATACAGTAAAAAATACACAATTCAACAAATTAAGGAATTGTATTATAAATACTGCGCAATACAGCAGGAGCCGACAGAGGAAGTTGCAGTTACCAGTTACCGAGTCAACGATCCAATCAATACTTGGAAAACAGAATGGTTTAATGAAACAGTTGAACTTCCTTTTGAGAATACAACGATAACGGTTCCAAAGGGTTATATTCAGTGGTTGGATTGGAGATATGGGGACTGGAAAGTCCCGGTCTTCAATAGTGCCGGGCATGAGATGTATATGTTCGATACCGATGTCCCTTATAAAGAAAAACTTAGCATCTCCGCTCATGATTGAAAGGATGGGAATATGGAGATTGAGCATACAGTAACTGAAGAAGTCAGAAAACTATGGGCAAAGGAAATGGAGATTTATCTCTATTTCAGAGATTTTTGCAAGAAACATGGGCTGAGGTTCTGGGCTGTCGGCGGCACAGCGCTAGGTGCGGCAAGACATAATGGTTTCATACCCTGGGATGACGATATGGACTTTGCCATGTTGCACGAGGATTATCAACGGTTTATTGAGATAGGCGCAAAAGAATTCAAAGAGCCATATTATCTGTCGTGCCACTTGACTGATCCTGTCTATGGCGGTATCACCTGTTGCCGTTTTCGCCGAACCGACACATTCGGCTGCAGCCAGTGGGAGTACGAAAACATAGTTAAGTCCGGCAACACGAGTTATAAATTAGGCGTTTGGATAGACGTGCTGCCCCTCAGCTATATCCCTGAGGACGAGGACACAAGAGCGGTACAGAAGCAACAGATCATGGATGTGTGGAAGGCGGTCAGAGGCTTCAGCGCGTTGAACGCGATAAACGAGGGACGCGATAACTTCAATCATGAGTACGAGAAATACATACCCATCTATAAGCGTTATAGCGAACAATACACGCTCCAGGAAATAAAGCAGCTCTATCTTGACCTTTGCGGGCAGAACAAGTCGCCTACGAAGTACATCGGAGTTACTGCGTTCAGGACCTTTGCTCCCAATCTCATCTGGAACACAGAGTGGTTCGATGGTCACGTAGATTTCCCGTTTGAGAATATCACAGTGCCAATGCCTGTCGGTTGGGAGCAGATGCTCTCGAAGCAATACGGAGACTGGCATATCCCTGTTCGCAACGCTGCTTATCACGAGATATTTGCTTTCGATGCAGATAAGCCCTATCGGGAAGCTCTCGAAGATCTTTTAAACAAAAAGGAGAATAACAACAAATGAAAACCTACGGAAAACAGTTTGTAAGTGAATTTTTGGCATCGCTTATACTGGCCCTGATGGGACTTGGTATGATAGTGCCGCTGGCAGTAGACAAGAGCATCGATCTGTATCAGTTCTGCGTTCTGTTCGGCCTATTGATCGCATTCGTTATAATTATCTTCAACACTATCAGCGGAGCAGAGTTTAATCCCGGCGTAACGATTTCCCTAATAGTCACAAAGAGACAGTCTATAAAGAGTCTCGTCACATATCTCATTGCACAGTTCGCAGGTTGGTTTACCGGCACTGTACTCATTTATGTATTCTTCTGGAGCCAGCTCAAAGAATTCACCGAATCAGGCGCGGGCAACGCTGTTAATCTCTTTTTCTGCACCTCGCCGAACGTTTGGACCGGGATCTGTATCGAGTTCGTTTGGACCGCTTTCCTGCTGATACTCATTCTTGCATGCATTGACGCCCGCCAGACGAATATGCCGGGCAATGCTCTTTTCCCGTTGGTCATCGGCGCTTATATCGTTGTAGCAGTGGCATTCGGTGCGACCTATACCGGAATGGCGCTGAATGCGGCAAGAGATTTTGCTCCGCGCGTAGCCGGTCTGATTTTCGGATTGATAAACGGTTACGATGTCTCAGCGTGTTTCTCAGATGGCATGTTTATACTGTATCTGATCGTTCCCACTGCAGGTGCTGTTGCCGGCGCTCTGTTCTATGATCATGTGATTTCCAAGCTTCTGCCGAAGAAAGATTAATGCAAAGAAAGGATAAACAATGGTTGCTGCGATTATTTTAGCAGGCGGTGTAGGCGCAAGACTGGGGAAAGGAATACCGAAGCAGTTCGTTGAAGTGCTTGGGAAACCGATCATGGCCTACACGCTGGAGAAGTTTCAAAATAATCCGAATATTGACGTCATCGAGATCGTCAGCCATGCGGATTATGTTGACAGAACTCGTGAGCTGGCCCAGAGATACGGTATAACAAAAGCGAAGTATTTCGTTAACGGAGGAGCGACTTACCCTGAATCATCTGTCAACGGCCTGCAAAATCTTAAGGATAAGCTGAACGGTGACGATATCGTATTGATGCACGGCTCCTGCGCGCCTTTGGTCACGGATGAAGTCATCGACGATGCGATTCGCGTGTGCGGGGTTTACGATAATGCGATGGCGGTACAGCAGATGAACCTCAGCACATGTCTTAAAGAGGATGAGACATGCTCCAAAAGGCCCATCGATCGTGAAACGATCGTTCAAGTACAGTTCCCTCTTGCGTTCCGCTACAGCTACATCATGGATGCTTACGACAAGGTCCTGAATGACGGCTCTTTCGCCAAACTCGGACTGCATCTGCAGTATGCGGTATTTGCCAACGGGGGCACGATGCACTTCTCCAAGGGGGATGACAGGAACTTCAAAATCACAACTCAAGCGGATCTGGATCTCTTCGAGGGATATCTGCTTTTGCTGGAGAAAAAACAACAGGAGGAACATAATAAATGCTGACTTTCAAAGAATTCGAGATTATCAAAACGCTGATGCGCAAGGATGCGCAGTTCAATGCGGATTACATCTTCAGCCACATCTATTTCGAACTGTTTGACGGTACACAGGAAGTCGAACAGGTTATGGCGGATCTTGAGCGCAAGAAATTCATCGTAGCCGGCAAGCTAACGGACGAGGCTGTCCAGGAAATGGAACCGTGCAAGGTAAACAATGCGATAATACTTGCCGCCGGCGGAGCAGCCAAGAGCTCAAAGTCATTCTACTCGCTCCCTAAGGGTCTTTACGTCAAAAACGGCGAGCCTCTGATCGAACGCCAGATCCGTCAGCTGCAAGAGGCGGGCATTGAGGATATCACCGTTGTACTGGGCTACCGTCAGGAGCTGTATCTGTATCTGGAGAAGAAGTTCGGAGTCAAGCTGTCGAACACCCCGGCTATCGAAAAGGGCAACGTCGTAACGCTGGACGCGGTCAAGGACCGCCTTTCCAGGACCTACATCTGCTGCTGCGACAACTATTTCGTTGAGAATCCTTTCTCGCTTTACGAGTACAACGCGTTCCATTCCACGGTTTATAAGAAGGACTGCATCCACGAGGTGCAGGTCAAGACCAACCGCTCGGGAAGGATCGTTTCGAGTTTCACTGCTAAAGGCCCAGGCGAATGCTTCTATGGCCACGCATTCTGTGATGAGAAATTTTCAAAGCGTATGGTAGAGTATATGAATGAGGAGCTGGATGTCTTCCGTGTGGACATGATGTTCTGGGAAGAACTGGCTATGCGTCATATAGAAGACCTTGATTGGTTTGTCAGGAGGTATTCCACGGATTTCCTCTATGAGTTCGATTCCATCAGCGAGACGCAGAGTGTGGAGACCTTGTTTATCAACGACGTCAGCGATAAAATGACGCGCAGTATCTGCAAAGCGCTTAACTGCAGACCGGAAGATGTACACGACGTCGTCATACTGGATAAAGGCATGACGAACATTAACCTGACCTTCATGGTCGGCGATCAGAAATACATATTCCGTTACCCCGGCGAATCCAGCTGGGAGCTCACCAGCAAGCGCCGCGAAGTCGTTTCACAGAATCTGGCGACGAAGCTCGGTTTGGATGAGGCGACGGTTTACATCGATGAGGATGGCTGCAAAATCAGCAAGTACCGCGACAACCTTTTGGATCTGAGCCAGATCTGGTGGACCGATACCGAATTGGTCTGCAGATGCGCCCGAATGATGCGAAAGCTCCATGAAGGGACTTCACTTATCGATCCCGAGGGAATGGAATTCGACCCCATTGCGGAAGGCGACAGGCTGATGAAGCTCGGCGGCGCGCGTAAAGGAAATCTCAGTGAGACCTTCGGCGATATTCGCGCTAAAGCAATTGCGCTGCGCGACTACTACCGCAAGGACGGCTGGCCCGACGTTATCTGTCATCTTGACTGGAAGTATGACAACATATTGACCGACGGTAATTTCTTCGATGTGATCGACTGGGAGTACGGCTGCCTGAACGACCGAGGCTGCGATCTGCTTCGCCTGCTTATGGGCCGTGATCATGACAGTGATATCTTCAATGCGATACTCGATGCATATTTTGATCATAAAACAACCAAAGCCGAAAAAATGCACGTAATAGCCGCTTTCGTGCCGATGTGCTACTATTGGCTTGGCTGGCTGATGTATCAGGAATCACTGGGCAATAATGGCTTCTATTGGACGATACTGTATTATCAGACCGCTTATAACGCCATCGATTATACTTTGAAGTATTTCGAGAATCGCTGAATACGGTAAGTGAGGAACTGATAAAAGGATATTAGTGGCTTTCCGAGGCGAAACATCACCAAGTGATCTGAAAACCAAATAAATACACTGAATTCAATAAAGCAGCATTTAGGGTTTGCATCCTGTGAAAAGCAGGATACAAGCCCTTTTTCGTATCAATAAAACGGTAAAAGAACATCAGGGAAATCCACAATCAGCTCAATTTAAGTGGCTCTTTAGCTCAAAAACAACAACACCCCATAGAGGGGTGTCATTGTTTTTTGGAGGCACCAGTAAGAGAAGATCAGTTCGATTCCGGTGGCTTCTTAGCCAAAAAACAACAACACCCAGTAGATGGGTATCATTGTTTTTTGGAGGCACCAGTAAGAGAAGAGCAGTTCGATCCCGGTGGCTTCTAGCCAAAAAACAACAACACCCAGTAGATGGGTGTCATTGTTTTTTGGAGGCACCATCCAGAATCGAACTGGAGATGGCGATTTTGCAGACCGCTGCCTTACCGCTTGGCTATGGTGCCTTTTATTAACATGGCTACGCAGCGTTCTCTGCATAGCCATGTTGTTTGGAGCGGGAAACGGGGCTCGAACCCGCCACCGCCGCCTTGGCAAGGCGGCGCTCTACCAAATGAGCGATGCCCGCGGGTGGTGCCTCAGAGTGGAGTCGAACCA
>JAEEKE010000022.1 GCA_016282255.1 Bacillota bacterium | reverse complement strand
GTCGAAAGACACGCCGAGGATTCCTGCGCTGTTTGACGTGCCGGACACAAAAATCTCCTCGTTTGAGACGCTTAACGGTTTTCGGCATCCAATAATAAACAGATCCGTGGATAGTTTCGTTTTCCGCGGATCTGTTCTGTTCAAGGGTTTGTTTCTGCCGAAAACCTGCATCTCCTTATGCGGATGCGCCGTTCGGAGCTCCGTTTCGTTTTATCCATCCTTTACCTTTCCCTATACTCCCATGTCCGGCCGCCGTCGCTGCTTTCGAGCCAGTGCATCTGACCGTCTTCGAAGCCGGAGAGCAACATTATGCCGTGCCTGCCGCGGAAGACCGCCGAGAGCGGATAGTGGACCCTGCTGCTCTCATTATCGGGCAGGAACTGCTCCGGCAGCTCGATATCTAGCTTCGAATAGGAGCGGCCTCCGTCGACGCTGCGGTAGACGTAGGGTCTGGCGCAGCCCGTATGCTCGTCCCAAAGATGCTTGGACCAGTAGGAGATATAGATCTCGTCCTTCGATACCACGCCGACGCCGCTGATCGTGAGGCTCAGGCCCGTCTGCTGGTTTCCGGAATGGTAGTAAAGCCCGCCGTTGTTGCCGGGGATCTCGATCCAGTTCCCTTCGTCGTTATAGAAGATGCAGTGCACCTGCAGGTCCTGCATGCTCTGATCGGACGTTACGAGCGCGAACCACTTCGCCTCCTCGTCCCAGACGGCGTTCGTATCGATATAGCCCTCGTCGATCATATTCGCGTCGTCGGGCGCGTTCCACCAGATGTACTCATTCGCGTATTCGATAAGCTTCCGGTTCGCGCGCTCCCCGACCTCGCGCGGGAAGGTCGCCAGAAGATCGCTGTAATAATTGCTGATCCGCTCCGTGCCGTCCGCGTCCCTCTCATAGCGGACGTACTTTTTCTCGTACGCCTTGAGGCCGTCCGGTTCGAGGCTGAAGAAGACGTGACCGTCCGTGTTTTTGAGATCCGGGAGCTGGATGTAGCCGGCCTCCGCATACAGCTGCGATGCTGCGGCCATCTCGCGGAAGCTCGATTCATAGACCGTCAGATAGGAGTCGTGCGAGGTCGGGAACCGGCCCATTATCGCCTGCACCTTTTGAAGCTGCGTGTCGGTGAGGTTCGAAAGCGCTTCGGCGAACGCGTCGGGATCGTAGACGCTCTGCTCGTTGAGCAGGGTAAACAGGCCCTTCCACCAGCGCTCCGGCGCGTTCTCGCAGCCGAGCATCACGTACACGTCCATATAGACCTGCGGTATCTGCTCCTGTGCGGTCGCACAGGGCTTTATAAGCTCCGCAAGCCGCTCCCAGTCCTCAACGCTGTGATCCCGGCCGAAGCGCTCCCAATCCATGCCGTAGAGGTAACGGATCAGCCAGGCGCCCTCGCTGCTGCCGTGTTCGGGGTTTCCGGAGGAAAGGATCAGGTCGGAAAGATACTCGATCTCGCCCATCGCATCCGCGTCGGGGTAGATATAGCCCGGCCGCGTACCGCCGTCGCCCGTGAAATAACAGTTTGCCGCAAATCCGCCGTCCGTTCTCTTAACGGATATGGTCAGCCATTCGGTGAGCACGAGCCAGCCGGGATACGGGCTGTCAGGACCCGCGATGCCGCAGCCGACGTCCCCGTACTCCCAGGCAAAAGCGCCTAAATGCTGCGGGCGGAAATAGAGCGCCGCGTGCAGCTCGGCGGGTTTGTCCGGCATGAGGGGCAGCGCATAGAAGCTCAGGCCGTCCGCCTTCGCTTCGTAGCAGCGGTTGACGTTGTTCTCCGGGCAGGTCTCAAAGAGCGAAAGCTTCTCCGCAATAAGCAGCTCTGCTGCAGCCATCAGATCCGCGTCCGAGCCGTTCGGCGTATGCCCGGCCGCGATGAGCTCCTCGTTTGAATACATCCGCGCTTCGAGCTCCACGGCGGAAAGGTCGCTCACAAGCGACGGATCCTCTTCGCCGTCCGGCCCGATCATCGTATAGGCGTACTGCCAGGCGCCGTTCCTCGCGATGAACTCGACCGTGAGGCAGGCCCTGCCCTCCGAAACGAAGTTTACTCGGCACTCGTTCGTATACGTCCAATCCTCGCTGTTCTCCGAGGTCAGGATCCTCGCGTTGTCGCGGCTGAAATCGAGCCCGTGGACCCGGTTCACGTTCTCGGCATACGGCCACGCCTTATCGAGCAGCCATTCCTCCGCGGGTGGCGCTATCGTCGGCTCCTCCGTCGGTTCCGGCGTGAGTTCGGCGGTCGGCGCTTCGGTCACATTTGCCTCCGGATCGTCGGTATTGACGGCGGTGGGCGCTTCGGTGCCGGCGTTCACGGGGCCGATCGGTCTTTTGCCGCCGATGTGGAGGATGGCGAGAAGACCGAAGAACAGCAGCAGCGCGGCGGCTGCCGCGAGGACGGCGATCATTATCCTGCGCGCGGAGAGGGGCTTGACCTCGGTTACGGCGGAGGCGGGCTCCGACGGCTTTTCGCGGACCGTTTCGTCTTCCGCAAGGCAGCGGTCGACGAGGTCTTCGTCGATGTGCGCGATCGCGTCGAACAGTTCAGTGTCTTTCATCGTCATATACCTCCTTTAAGGTTTGTCCGAGCTTCTTTACCGTTTTGGAAAGGCGGGAGCGGACTTGGTTCTGCTTTATGTCGTATCGAAGCGCGATCTCGGCGTTCGACTCCAGCAGATAATACCTGCGGATGAAGATGTTCGCTTCCTTTTCGGGCAGCTCGCGAAGGAAGCCGCTGATGACCGCAGAGAGCCTTGCCTCGGAGAACTCCGCGCCGTTCGGGATGCAGGACCGAAGCTCGCCGAACACGTATTCGCTCCTCGTGACGATGGCTTCGGGCCGGACGGAAAGCGCGGCCGCGATCCGCTCGATCATCCGGTGATCGGGACGCCGCCTGCCCTGCTCCCATTTCGAGACCAGATCCCTCGAAACGAAGAGCTTATCCGCCAGCTCCTGCTGGGTGACGTTCGCCGCGGCCCGCGCCTCGGCGATCCTTCCGCCCACGTCCATAACGGTCTTACCTCCCTGTTCTTTCTTTTCCTACACTATACCGAAACATCCGGAAAGGGTCAAGGGACAAAACGCACCTTCGGGTGCCGGGAATGACGGAAATTGAGCCATCGGGGACGGTTCTCTTTGGCGCACGAAAAGCGTCATTTGCATGCAAACGAGCAAAACAACACGAAACACCTTGTTCCCCTGCGCCAAAGAGAACCGTCCCCGTTGGCCTTTGAACCGTTCCCGCAGGCGTATCGAAAAGGGATCCCGCACGGGATCCCTTTGTTCGTTATCTTTTCCGTTATGCGTCCGCGGCGATCTTCCCGTCAGGCGGCGTTCACCGCGAAGCTGCAGCTGAAGCTGCCGTCCGCGTTGACGAGGATGGAAATGTTCAATGTATAGCCGAACCAGCCGTTGTATTCGGGGTGCCCGGCGGGTTCGCAGAGCTCGTACATGCAGTCCCCGTGCAGCCACGCGAACTGGAGGGGGTGTTCGGGCAGGAACGCGAGGCACGCGATGAACTCCTCGCGTCCGGCGCCGAAGTCTTCGCCCCGGTGCGGGTTAACGGCCGCGCAGGCTTTGCAGCGCAGGATATTGTCCTCCGAGCAGGAGGTAAACAGGGCTGCTCTTTGGTCGCCGAAGTACTGCGCGGCGGCGAGGAGATCGTTTCCCCCGCCGGTGAGCGTATAGCCCTCGGCTTTGAGCTGCTCGCGCGTGACGGTCATCGAATTGCCGGGCACGCTTATCTCCGCAAACATGCGGTCGACCGTTTCGGAATCCGGCAGACTTATCGGATCGTCCCAGTTGGGGAGCAAGGCGCACTGTCCGACGGAGGTGCGCAGCACGCCCGCGTCGTCGCAGCGGAAATCGCAGTACATGAACCACGCATTATCGTCGCTCATGAAGCGGACCTCGAGATCCCCGTCGAACAGCCGGTTTATCGGGAGCGTCGCGCTGTTCCTGACGAGCGTCACGCCGTGCAGCGCGGCGGCGGGCGCCGCGACATTGAACGCCGTATCTATGTATGATAGGACCTCGGGGTTATTGACGGAGGTCCAGCTTCCGTCCGCGAGCTTCACCAGCTCGCAGACCTCGTTGATAACGATCCTGCCGAAGAGCTTGCCGTCCCGCCTGCCGTCGTTGACTGTGTAAGCGGCGTTCCGGGCCGCAACGAAGGAGAAGATATCCTCCGGCCTGAGCGCGAGCGAGACCGTGTACGCGCCGCTGAGCCAAATCCCGGGTTCGACGGTGATCGCGTCGGCGGAGAGGCATTTGTCGTGATAGCCTTCGGGAGCGTTTACGTAGAGCTCGGCGAGCTTGGCGGCATAGCAGGCGCCCACGGCGTCATAGTATTCCTGCCCGTTGAATTCATGGCTGCCTGCGGCGGCTATGTCCTCGGGCGTGACGGTGATCGAGTTGCGCATCGCGGCAAATTCCGCTTCCAGGGCTTCGGCAAGCTGCTCATCCTGCTCCTGCCAGTTCCATGCGGGCGTAAAGCGGATCGAGTTGAAATCGACCCTGAAGCCGTCCGCGAAATACCGCACGTTTCCGCCGACGCGCGCGCCGCGGTTATCCATTTCGTAGAAGCTGACGCAGGCGGCGGGCAGGCCCCCTTCATCATCGTAATAGCTTACCGTGCTGATGTTCCTGTTCAGCTCCATACCGTACATCCCGGCCACGCGGCTCAGGGAAGCATAGGCTTTGCCGAGCAGCTCGTCCTGCGGAGGCAGGGTCGGCGCTGCCGTCGGGGCCGCGGACGGGGCGTCGGTGGGGGCTTCGGTCAGCGGCGGGAAGGTGGGCCTTGCGGTCGGCTCCTCGGTATTCTGCACCGGCATATCGATCGAAGGAGAGGTCCTGCCGCTGCCGGTAAAGGCCATAACGGCGGCGAAGGCGGCGACCACGAGCACGGCCGCGATCAGTATCGCGCTCATGCGGCGCTTTTTCGCGACGTTCGTCACGCGCTGCTTGAGCGCGCGCTTGTTGTTGGCCATGGTGGTGGCGGTGCAGGCGATGCTCGCGCGGACCGAGGGCCGGGCCGAGAGCCGGATCAGCGTCATGCCGTAGCTCTCGCGCCGCTCCTCCCCGAGGGTCTTCACAGCGCCCGCGTCGGCGAACAGCTCGCTGTCCTGCCTTGAGGCGAACGCCGCGGCCCAGACGAGGGGATTATACCAATGCAGCACCAGCGCGGCGCAGCGGGCGACGGTAAAGATGCCGTCCATATGCCTGCGATGGGCGAGCTCGTGCGCAAGCACGCAGTTGAGCCTGTCGGGATCCTCGGCCTGCTCGGCGGATACGTAGACCGAGCCGAGGAACAGGCAGGAGGATTCGAGCCCCTCCACGGAGTACACTTTACAGGGCGCGTCCCCGCTCAAAAGCCTGCGCCGGTCGTGCAGCTTGAGATAGAAGCGGATATTGACGTAGATAAGATACGCGAGCATCAGGCCCATGCCCGTGAGCCAGACGATGTTCAGCACGTCCGCCGCACGCAGCGTTTTCTGCATCTTTTCAAAGCGCTCGGGGGTCGCGTCCTTTTCGATGACCCTGCCGACGGGATGCACCTCGTTCAAGAGCGGCGAGGGCGTGCTTTCATAAGCGGTCCCGGCGGGGCGCGCGGTCTCGGGCAGCGTCGCAATGATATAGCCCGCGTCCGAATAGCTCAGGCCTCCCGCGCCGCGCACGGTCTCGATATCGCGCACCACCTCGACCCTTTCGGCCGCGCTCTGCACGCTGACCGGGCTCTTAAAAAGCGTTCCCGGGATCAGCAGGCGGATCAGCACCACGGCCCACAGCGCATAGCGGAGCCCGGCGCTCATCCTCTTGCCGAAGAGCGCGCGGATCGCGAACACGGCGAGGATCAAAACGCTTGAAGAGATCACCCAAACAAGATCGGTCATTTTGCCCGCCTCCCCTCTTTAAGTATGTCCATCAGCTCGTCGATCTCCTCGGCGCTGAGCTCGCATTCGCTCGCCATCGTGCTGATCAGCAGCCCGATGCCGCCGGTGCGGATCTTCGAGAGCGTGCTCATCGCCTCCTGCCTGACCGCGTCCTCACGGCCCAGCACGGGATAGAAGAGCTTGGATCGGCCGCCCGTCTCGATGCGCACGGCGCCCTTTTCCTCGAGCCGGTTCAGCATGATGTTCACCGTCGCCTTCGTCCAGCCGGTGTCGGTTCGAAGGCACTTCACCATGTCGGCGATGGTCCTGGGCTGCTCGTCCCAGAGCAGGTTCATAAGCTTCCATTCGCCGTCCGAAAGAGAAATATTCATAGCGTACCTCCTTGAAAAATGTTCCTTTCCTGACCTTTCTTTACTGCGCTGCCCCGGTAAAGCGGCCCGCTGTTCCGCTCCGGTCATGCGCTTTAGATAACATATGTTATCCTCTTGACTGTATGATACAGCATTGGATAACAAATGTCAACCCTTTTTTGAAAATTATTTTTGCAGTATGACCTTCCTCCGCCGCAAAAACGGTCCGTCACTCGCCGGCGGCAGATTGCCGCCCCTGCGGGATAATGCCGCAGCCACCTCCGCCGCATTCGTTTTCCCCCTTTGCTAACTCCGATAAATATGTTATAATCTGAACAAATGATTCGATCGAGGCAGGCCATGGGTTTAGGGAAAGCGCTGAGTAAAAAAGACGTCGATATGACGACCGGGAGCATACTCCGGCATCTTATAATGTTCGCGCTGCCCCTGCTCGTCGGCAATATCTTCCAGCAGCTCTACAACACCGTGGACAGCTACGTCGTGGGCCGTTTCGTCAGCGACGCGGCGTTCTCCGCGGTCGGCACGGTTGGGCCGATCATGAACACGCTGATCGGCACCTTCATGGGGCTCTCGACCGGCGCGGGCGTGGTCATCAGCCAGTTCTACGGCGCGAAGCGCTTCGACAAGGTGCAGGACGCCGTGCATACCGCCCTGATGCTGACGCTGCTGCTGGGCGCTTTCTTCACCGGCCTCGGCATCTTCATGACGCCGTATATGCTCCGCCTTATGAAGACCCCCGCGAGCGTGCTGCCGGAATCCACGAAGTACCTGACGATCTATTTCTCCGGCATCCTCGGCCTGATGGTCTACAACATCGGCTCGGGCATCATGCGCGCGGTCGGGGATTCCCGCCGCCCCTTCATCTTCCTCGTGGTTTCGGCGGTGACGAACACCGTGCTCGACCTCGTGTTCGTGCGCGTGTTCGGGATGGGCGTCGAGGGCGTGGCCCTCGCGACGATAATGGCCCAGTTCCTCTCCGCGACGCTCGTGATCATCACCCTGATGCGCTCGGACAACTGCGTGCGCTTCACCCCGAAAAAGCTGCGCATCCACGGCGATATGCTCGGCAAGATATTAAAGGTCGGCCTGCCCGCCTCGCTGCAGATGGCCGTGACCTCGTTCTCGAACATCTTCGTGCAGAGCTATATCAACTACTTCGGCCCGGACTGCATGGGCGGCTGGACGGCCTACGCCAAGATCGACCAGTTCCTGCTGCTGCCGATGCAGAGCGTGGCGCTTGCGGGCACGACCTTCGTGGGCCAGAACCTCGGCGTGGGCGACGCAAAGCGCGCCAAGCGCGGCGTCTCCATCGCGATGCTGATCTCCGTCGCCTCCACCGCCGTGCTGATGATACCCGTGCTCGTTTTCGCGCCGTCGCTCGTGGGCTTCTTCAACACCAATCCCGAGATCATCGGCTACGGTGCGCGGCTTTTAAGGCTGATATCGCCGTTCTACGTGCTCTGCTGCGTCAACCAGGTGCTCGCCGGCGCGCTGCGCGGCGCGGGCAACAGCCGCATTCCTATGTTCATAATGCTTGGCAGCTTCGTGCTGTTCCGGCAGATCTACCTCTACGTTATGTCGCACTACGTCAGCAACACCATCACCGCGATCGCGCTCGGCTACCCCGCGGGCTGGCTGCTCTGCTCGACGATAACGCTTATCTACTTCTTCGCTTCGGACTGGACGAAGTTCCGCCTGGTCGAGACCCCGCCCGCCGAGACTGCGGCGGACGAAGGGGAACCGGCCCAAAGCCCGTCCGCCGACTGACAGCTTTTTTGAAAGGAAAGCCCTATGGAAACGACCGCCCCCAAAACGCCTAAGAAACGCAGCACCGAAACGACCGTCACGAAGCTTGCTCAGCTTCTCGTCATCCTCGCGGCGGCGCTGATCTACATCCTCTACGCCAAGGCGCACTACATGAAGTCCGCGTGGGATGAGTTCGCCGTGTCGTTCGCGACGCTCGCGCTGTTCACCCTCGCCGTCGTCGCCGCAATGCCCAAGCTCGTTTCGACGCTCTTCGGCCGCAGCGAAAAGGTCTACGGCCCGCCGAAGAACAAGTGGACCGTGTTCCTGCTGATCTGCCTCGGCGCGCTCGTGCTGCACGTCATAACCGGCGCCGTCGGCACGGCGATCTACCATCATCTCAAGCCCAATGCGGGCGGCGGCGATCTCTACAAGCTCTGGCGCGAATCCTGGCTCAAATCCAATACGGACGCCAGGCACTATATGAACATCGCCGAGAACTGGTACGTCAACGAAGGAGACGACAGGCTCCTGATCGTCTTCTTCCCGATGCTGCCGGTGCTGATCCGGGCGTTCAACAATGTCTTTCACGACAGCTTCATCTCCGGCCAGGTCATCAACCTGATCGCGACCGTGCTTTCGGCGGGCATTGCGTACTTTGCGCTGATACCCGCCGTGGGCGATAAGAAGGCCCGTTACGGCGCGTTCATCGCCCTGCTGCTGCCGGGCATGATCTTTATGAACTCGCCCATGAGCGAGCCGCTGTTCCTGCTGTTCACGTTCTCGGCGCTGCTCTGCATCGAGAAGCGGCGCTTCATCCCCGCCGGCATCCTGACCGCCTGCGCGGGCTTTACCCGCTCGCTCGGCGTGCTGCTCGCGGTGCCGCTCGCGATAGAGGGGATCTGCTATACCGTGAGCCTTGCCAGGGCCAAAAAGAACTGGAAGAAGGAGCTCGCGATCGTTTTGATCGCGCTCGCGCTCTCGACCCTCGGCACGCTCGGCTACCTCTATATAAACTATTCCGTCACGGGCGACTGCCTCAAGTTCTTCGAGTATCAGAAATCCAACTGGTATCAGAGCTTCTGCCCGTTCTTCGACACGGTGCGCTATATCTCAAGGTATCTGCAGAGCACCATCCGCGAAAACAACACCCATATGATGACGCTGTGGATCACGAGCCTTATAATGATCTTCGGCTCGCTGATCTATATCATCAAGCAGCGCAAAAAGCTGAGCTCGGCGTTCACGTTCTTCTACCTGGCGTACTTCGTGGTCGCCTGCGGCTGCACCTGGCTCCTCTCCGCCGTGCGCTATCTCTCGGCCCTGCTCCCCCTGACCGCCGCTATCGCGCTCGATCTCAACAAAAAATGGCAGGCCGCGGTCTGCTTTATCGTGCTCGCAGTAATGTACCTCGGCTATACGCTGCTGTATATGCTGCGCTGGAGCGTGTACTGAGGCTTCAAAGACACGGAGCCGCCCCCAACGGGACGGCTCCTTTTCGTTTGCTTTTATTCTGATCACTTCCTGAACAGGTACTTATCCACCTTGTCCTTCATCTCGTCCGAGATCTTCCTCTCGATCGGGAACACCGGGGCGTTGACGACGCGCTTGGAGAACTCGAGCACGATATCGAGCGTCTTCCCCAGCGCCTCGGCGGACATGTACCCGAGGGAAGGATCGTCCCTGCGCTCGTGGATGAACGCGGTGCCCGGCGCGCCGAAGCGGCAGAAATTGATCGCGGGCACGCCGTGGTCGGCGAAGGGGACGCTGTCGCTCGAATAGATATCGGCCTTGACCTCGGCGGGCTTGCCCAGCTCCTTCATCATGGCGTCAACGTAGTTCTGCATCGCGTCGGCGCCCATGGTCATGATGCGCTCGGAGCCGAGCACCGGGGCGGCGACGTCCACGTTGATCATCAGCACGTGGTCCTTGAGCTCCTCCTCATGCGCCTTCGTCCAGGCCTTGCTGCCGAGCAGGCCCTGCTCCTCGCTGCCGTACCAGTTGAACTGCAGCGTGCGCTTCGGCGGGTTCGCCCTGAAATACCTCAGCAGCTCCATGATGATGACCGAGCCGCTCATGTTATCGTAGGCGCCCTTGGAGAAAAAGACGCTGTCGTAATGCGCGCCGAAGGAGACGGTTTCTCCCGGAAACTCGGTGCCGGGGATGCGGCAGCAGACGTTCCTCGAAACGCCGTCGAAGCTCTCGGCCTTGACAGTGATCCTCAGCTTTTTCGCGCCCTTGAGCACCAGCTCGAGCGCGTCCTTTGCCGAGATATTGACCATGACCGCGCTGCCGAAGGCGCCCGAATAGGTCTCGCGCAGCTTCCTGATATCGAGGTCGACCTCGTCCTTTTCGTCGGTGACGGCGCCGGAGAAGCTGATGATCGCGGCGGGCTTCGCCTTCATGATGCGCTCGAAGATGCGGTAGGTCACGCGGCCGTTGACGAGCACGGCCTTGCCTTCGCAGCCGATGAGGTTGGCGGGCAGCGCGTTCTCGACGTAGACCAGCTCGAGCTCAAGGCCCTCCCCGGGCGTCGGATCGGAGCGGATATAGCCCGTGACCTCGTATTCCTTCTCATACGGCGCGAGCACGGTGAGCTTTGCCTCGGTGACGGTGCCGCAGCTTGCCTCAAAGGTCTCGATATCGGCCTCGAGCCCCATCTCCCTGACCTCGTCCGCGAGCATAGCGGCGGCGCGGGTCTCCTCCTCGGAGCAGCTCACGCGCGTGAACGACAGCTTTTCCATCAGCGCATAGGCGCGCTCCGCCGATACGGTTTCGCTATGGTTGTTCATAATATCCAATTCTCCTTTCGGATTTTTATTAAAAGCTTTATTTCGCGCCTTGGGGGCGGCCTCTGTCGGTATTTTGCAGCAAAGGGTGCTCAAAGGGCGAAAAAAGAGCGTTTCGGGACGGTTTATTCCCCTATGCGTTCGCGCGCCTTTGCTCCTGCCGCTCGAAATTATGGATCCAGTCGGCCTTGAGGTAGTAGACCGCGAAGCATATCGAGCTCAGCGTCCAGGTGATCGGATACGCCCAGAAGATGACCGTGATATCCGGCACGAGCTTAACTATGACCGAGATATAGGTCACGCGGATCAGGCACCAGCAGATCAGCATCACGAGCATCGGCACCGTGGTCTTGCCAGCGCCGCGGATGATGCCGGCCATGCAGTGCGAGAACGAAAGCAGGCAGTAGAACAGCGTCTCGGTCCGCGCCTGTTTGACGCCGTAGGCGACGACCTCGGGCGAATCGGTGAACAGGCCGATCAGCTTCGGCGCGAAGAGGATGAACAGAAGGCCCACGAGCTCCGCGAGCAGCACGCCAGAAGCGAGGCCGAAGCGCGCGCCCTTCTTCACGCGGTCGTAGCGCCTTGCGCCGAGGTTCTGGCTGGTGAAGGTCGTGAGTGCGACCGAGAAGCTCGTGACCGGCAGGAAGGCGAAGCCCTCCACCTTGAAGTACGCGCCGCAGCCCGCCATCGCGTCCGAGCCGAAGGCGTTGATGTTCGACTGCACGATGACGTTCGCAAGACCGATGACCGAGTTCTGAACGCCCGTGGGCAGGCCCGTCTTCAGGATCTCGCCGAGGAGCGGCCTGTCGAAGCCTATATCCCTGATCGTGACGCGGTGGACGTCGTCAACGTGCGTCAGCTTCATAAGCGAGATGAAGGCCGAGAGGAACTGCGCTATCGCGGTCGCGGCCGCCGCGCCGACGATGCCGAAGCCGAGCACCTTGACGAACAGCAGGTCGAGCGCCACGTTCGTGGCCGACGCGATCATCAGGTAATAGAGCGGATGCCGGCTGTCGCCCCGGGCCTGGAAGATGCCGTTGGAGGCGTTGTAGAGCACCATGCCGAGGCTGCCCGCGAAATACACGCGGAAATACGCGATCGATTCGGGCAGGACGTCCGCCGGGGTGTTCATCAGCCGCAGGATCAGTGGGGTGCAGGTGATGCCGAACACGGTCAGGAATACGCCCGCCGCTATACCGAAGGCCAGCGTGGTATGGATGGCGCGGTGCACCATATCGTATTTCTGCGCGCCGTAATACCGCCCTATCACCACGCCGGCGCCGACGAACACGCCGTAGATAAAGCCGACGATGAGGAAGATAAGGCTGCCCGATGAGCTGACCGCCGCAAGCGACTGCGTGCCGAGCACCTTGCCGACTATCAGCGAGTCGGCTATGTTGTACATCTGCTGAAAGAGCTGCCCGATGAATATCGGGAGTGCGAAAAGCGCTATTTTGCTGTAGATCCTGCCCTCTGTCATACCGTCTCACAAACAACTTCGTTTTGAGATGATTATAGGGCCAAAGCGGGGTTTTGTCAACAATCAACCTGCACCAATGGGGACGGTTCTCTTTGGTGCAGTCCGCTTTGCGGCGGGAGATGTTTGCTGTTGAGAAACGCAATGCGGCGGCGTTCGCTTTTCCATCGTATTTTGTTCCGCCTGTAACAGGCGGGCGGATGGTATCCGCCCCTACGGGTTTTCCCGGCGTTTTGGGCGTAGGGGCGGCAATCTGCCGCCCGCTTTGCGGCGGGAGATGTTTACTGTGGAGAAACGCAATGCGGCGGTCCGCGCAGAGCGCAGAGCGATGCAAGGACGGATGAGGTGGAAAAGAAACGCGTTCCGCCCAGCAGCAGTTTCCCGCCGCTTTACCCCTCATCAGTCACTTCGTGCCGGCTTCCCCCCGGGGGGAAGCCATGCGGCGTGCACTGTTTTTCCCCTACTCCGCCATGCCGCCGAGCAGTTCCCTGTATTTTTTATAGAACGCTCCGAACGCGCCCTGTTCGATGGCGAGGCGCATCATGGCGGTCAATTCGTTATAGAAAAACAGGTTGTGGAGGATGCACAGCCGCATGCCGAGGCGTTCGTCGGCCTTGAGCAGGTGGCGGATATACGCCCTTGAATGGTTCCTGCACGCGGGGCAGCCGCAGCCCTCGTCGATCGGGCGTTCGTCGAGCCGGTGCTTCTCGGCCAAAAGACGGAGCCTCCCGTTCCAGGTGAACACGTTGCCGTGCTGGGCGTTGCGCAGCGGCAGCACGCAGTCGAAGAAATCCACGCCGAGGTTCACGGCCTCGAGGATGTTCAGCGGGGTGCCGACGCCCATCAGGTAGCGCGGCCTGTCCTTCGGCATCTCGGGCTCGACCGCGTCTATTATCTCATACATCGTTTCGGCGCTCTCCCCCACCGAGAGCCCGCCGATCGCGTAACCGTCGCAGGGGATATCGCGTATCTGACGCATATGCTGCACGCGCAGGTCGGGATACACGCCGCCCTGGTTGATGCCGAAGAGGAGCTGCTCGGGGTTGACCGCATCCTCCCGCGCGTTTCTCTTGATCAGCTCCTCCCGCGAGCGCTCGAGCCAGCGCGTGGTGCGGTCGATCGACCGGGCCACGTAGTCCTTCGGCGAAGGGTTCTCGACGCATTCGTCGAACGCCATCGCGATCGTGGAGCCGAGGTTCGACTGTATCGCGATGCTCTCCTCCGGCCCGATGAAGACCCTGCTGCCGTCGATGTAGGAATCGAAGCTGACGCCCTTTTCGGTTATCCTGCGCCTGTGGGCGAGCGAAAAGACCTGGAAGCCGCCGCTGTCGGTCAGCACGGGGCCGCTCCAGTTCATGAATTTCCTTATTCCGCCTAATTTTTTGATTAGCTCGTCGCTGGGACGGAGATGCAGATGATATGTGTTTGAAAGCTCGACCGTGCAGCCGAGGCCGGGCAGGTCCTCGGGCCCCACGCCGCCGCGGATCGCCGCCGCCGTGCCGACGTTCATGAACACGGGCGTCTCGATGACGCCGTGGACGGTCTTAAGGCTGGTGCGGCGGGCACGGCCGTCGGTATTTAACAGGGTGAAGTCTGCCATGGAGCTATTCCGTCAGAAGCTTTTCGAGCTCCCCGACGCTTTCGGCCAGCATATCCGCGTTCGCTTCCTCGAGCTCCTCTCGGGTGCCGTAGCCGAACAGCACGCCCGCGGCGGTGAAGCCCAGCTCCTTCGCGGCGAGCACGTCGTAGCGCCTGTCGCCGACCATGACCGTGTTTTCGGGCCCGAGATCGGGGAAACGAGCCATGATATGCTCCATCACCTGCCGCTTCTCGGGGCGCTTTTCGTCGAGCGTGTTGCCCGCGGCGAAGTCGAAGTATTTCAATATGCCGAAGTACTCGAGGATCCTGACCGCGAACTCCTCGGGCTTGCCGGTGCAGAGGATGATCCTTCCCCCGCCCCGCTTTATTTTTTCTAGCAGCTCCGGGATGCCGGGATAGATCTCGTTTTCGAAGAGCCCTCCGGCCTCGAAGCGCTCGCGGTAGTACCACAGCGCCCTTTCGGCCTCCTCGTCGCTCATGCCCGAATAGGTCTTGAACGAAAACACGAGGGGCGGGCCGATGAACTTATACAGCTCGCTCCTCTCCGGCACGGGGTAGCCCGATTTTTGGAGCGCGTACATCACCGAATTCGTGATGCCAGGCCCGGGGTCGGTGAGCGTGCCGTCGAGATCGAATAGGTTGTAAAGGAATCTGGCTTTGGTCATAGAGCTGTTTACGGCATTATATCGTCGGGATCGACGAGGGTCTCGGGCGAGCGCGCGTCGAGCTTGGAGAAGTAATACATCATTATCTCCTCGATCGCGCCGGCGGTGCTGGAGCCGGAATACCCGTTCGGTATGCAGACGCAGACCGCGATCTCGGGCTCGTCGTTCGGGGCGAAGGCCACGAACCAGCCGGTGTTCTGCACGTCGATCGGCTGATTGCCGACCTGCGCCGAACCGGTCTTGCCGCTGATCTTGGCAAGATAGCCCTTCTCGGCGAATTCCTTTGAAAACGCTTCGCCCGCGGTGCCGCCGTCCTCCGGCGAAACGACCTCCGCCATGCCGAGGCGGATCGCGTCGAGATAGTTCTTCGGGGCGTCGATGGCGTTGAATACGGTCGGCTCGAACGAATACAGCGATTCGCCCGCCTCCGACACGATGCTTCTTATTATATGCGCGTCGTACACGGTGCCGCCGTTGGCGATGGCCGCGGTGTAGCGTGCCGCCGCGATGGGCGTGACCTGCAGTATGCTCTGACCGATGCCGGTACGCACGGTCAAAGTCGGCTTCCACTGCAGCTCGTTGAGCAGGGACATGATCTGCTGCACCCAGTTCTTCGAGCGGGAGATGCCGTCCGGGATGCCCAGCTCGTCGGATAGGATCAGGCGGACGTCCGCGCCCTTGCCGGCGAGCGTGCCGTCCTGCAGCTCCATCAGCCTTTCGGCGCAGCGGCCGATCGCCTCCTCATCGGGCTCCACGCCGCGGGATTCCTGATAGCCGGTCAGAAGGGTCGAGAGCGAGCGGTAGACGAGCAGGGGCAGGCTGGTGGCCTGCTGGTTATAGAGCTTTGCGTTGTCGTAAAGGTCCTTCTGCCCGCCGATGGTGCCGGTCGCTTCGCCGGTAAGCTCCACGCCGGTGCGGCTCGCAAGGCCGAGCCTGCGCGTCCATTCGGCCAGGTTCTCGATGCCGAGGCGGTTCGCGACCTCGCAGAAATAATAGTTGCAGGAGTTCTTCAGCGCTTCGACCACGGTCTGCCCCGCGTGGCGCTCGGGGTAGCTCGTCCAGCACTTGACGGGGTTCTGGTCGATGCGCTCGTGGGTCTCGGGATCCCAGGCGTAGAACGGGGATTCGTCGTCGATCTGCTCGTTGATGCCGACCACGCCCTCCATCAGCCCCGCAAGGCCGGTGCACATCTTGAAGATGGAGCCCGGGGCGAGCTTCATGCTGATCGCCTTGTTGCGGGTCGGGGTGGTCTTCGCGGCCTCCTCGCCGGTGTAGAGGTATTCCGCCTGCTCGGGGTTGATGCCCTGAATGAACCAGTTGGGGTCGTAGGAGGGATAGGAGGCGAGCGCCAGCACCTCGCCCGTGTTGCAGTCCAGCACGGCTATCGCGCCGGTCTTGGCGAGCTCCAGCTCGTCGTACTCCGAATACTTGCCGTCGTAGACGCCGTCGCCGTCGGGATCGATGCGGGCAATCTGCTTCTCGTATATCGCGGCGATGACGTGCTCGAGCGCCGCCTCGGCGACGGTCTGGAACTGCAGGTCGATCGTGAGCGTGACGCGGCCGCCGTCGGTCGGGGGCGTGACGGAGACGGTCTCGATGATGGATTTATTCGCGTTCGTCTTGATGACGGTCTGGCCCTGGTGCTCGGTCGTGCAGCCGGTCAGGTACTGCTCCATCGTGGCCTCGACGCCCGAAACGCCGATGTAGTCGTCGTAGCTGTAGCCCAGCTTGGTGTATTCCTCGGCGTTCTCCTCGTTCATGCGCTGGCAGTAGCCGATGATATGCGCGGCGGTCGTGCCGTAGGGGTACACGCGCCGGGTGCTCTGCTCCGTGGCGATGCCGGGGAGGTCGGTCATCTCGAGCTTGGCGACGGTCTCGTCGCTGACGTCGTAGGCGATGACCACGGGCTCGTAGCTGCGGTAGTCGTTGAGCAGCACCTCCTGCCTGATCGACAGGATCTTGACCGCCTCCTCGAACGGGAGCTCCTCGGGGATGAACCACATCCTGCGGAGCCGCAGGTACGCGTCCTCCGCCTTGATCCAGGTGCTCATATCGTCCGCGTTCGGGATGTTGAAGCCGCAGACGTTGCAGAAGTTCTTGTAGCGCGCCTTTATCGTGCGCTCGTTCTCGCTGCCCCAGTCGTAATAGAGCGTGCCGTCGCCGGCCTGCTTTATATAGCAGGTGGAGATCGTGCTGCCGCCGCCCTCCTCGATGAGGCGGATGGCCTCGATCAGCGCTTCGGTGTAGACGGCGCTGTAATAATCGGTGCGGTTGTTGCCGTCGCGCATGAAGCAGACGTTGAAGCAGGTCTCGTCGTATGCGAGCACAAGGCCGTTGCGGTCGTAGATCGTGCCGCGCCTGCCCTTGGTGACGATCGTGTTCGTCGCCTCGCGGTCGCCCCGCTCGTGGTAGGATTCGCCCTGCACGACGGTGAGATCGTAGAGCGCCTTGATAAGGACGCCCGTCAGCAGCGCGATAAGGCATGCGAAGATCACGATCTGAACGATCGGCTTGCGCTCGCCGGAGCTGCTGTTTTTACTTGTTCCGTGTTTTTTCCTGGCCAAGGTCGTTCCTCTGTTTATTATAAAACGGTTTCCCGCCGCCTGTGTGTTCTCCGAGTTAGTGCGCACAAACGTGAAGGGTTATCGGGCGCCTTCGGCGCGGGCCTTTCCATCGCTGCTGAGCTATCGTGGTCCCGCGCCTATCGCGGCGCGGCGCGGTGACTCATTAAGCCGCTTGCGGCTTAATGGGCGCGCTCGCTTCGCTCGCTAGCCGCCGACTCCGGGGCTTGGTTTTTCCGCGGCATTCTCCGCCTTAAATCTTACCTGTTATCTATATCCCTTCGCCTCTGCGGGCTGAATATGACCGCACGGAGCACGGTATGTATGCCGAGGCAGAGCGCGCCGGTCAGCAGCGCCGAGGGCAGGATATGCGTCAGCACGGTCATAACGTAGCTCGGCAGCCTGCCGCGCGCGAACAGCAGGATGATCAGCGAGATATGTTCCTTTAAAAACGTGACCACCGCCGCGATGATCGAGGGGATGATGACGTTGTCGGCGTAAAACTTATTGTAGAACGCGCCGCCCGCCAGCGCCGCCGCGGCATAGTACACCGCGCTCGGACCCACGAAGCGGTTCGCGACGATATCGATCAGAATGCCGACGCCGATGCCGATCGCCGCCGCGCTTGCCCCTCCCATGAGCACGCCCAGGGACACGAACAGCGCGATAAGCGCCTCCGGAGCGAAGTTCCTTATGCCGATCAGGCGGAAGAACACCGTATCCAGATAGAACGCGATCAGTATTGAGATCACTACGACGTATTTTCGCATCAGCCCTGCCCGGCGCCCGTTATGACCATAACTTCCTCAAGGTGCAGGAAATCGGCAGCCGGGGTGACGATCGCGTTTACGCCGCTGCCCGCGCTCGTCATGACCTCGGTCACGGTGCCGACCCTTATGCCCTTGGGATACACGCCCCCTATGCCGCTCGTCACGACCACGTCGCCCGGGATCAGGTCGGTGCGGTCGCTCGGCAGATAGTAGAGCTCCATCTTCTTCGTGTTCGCGGTGGTGTCGAGCACGCCGCGCAGCATGCAGCCGTCCCTCGTGCGCTCGACCATGATCGGTATGCTCATAGTGGGATCGATGATGCCGGTGACCTTGCTCCAGGTGGCGCCGACCTCGGTGACGACGCCCACGAGCCCCGATGAGGTGATGACGGGCATATCCGCGTCGATGCCCTTGTTGCGCCCGGCGTTGATGGTGAACACGTCGAACCACACGCCCGTGGATTTCGCCACGACCTGAGCGGTGACGCCCTCGGGCTCGCCGATCGAGCTCGAATAATTCAGCAGCGCGCGCAGGCGCTCGTTCTCGCGCTTCTCCTCCTCAAGATCGGTCTGCAGCTGGTTGTATTTGGCCAGCTCGCTCCTGAGCCTCGCGTTCTCCTCGTCCGCGTCGGTGGTGTTGAACAGGTCGCTGAAGAAATCCGCGATCGCGTTGGAGCTTCTGGCCGCGAAGTTCTGCACCGGCGTGAATACGGAGCCGATGATGTTCTCGAACCAGTGCGCCGTGCCCTTGCCAGCGCTCGCGATGATCAGCACCGCCAGCAGCACGACCGCGACGACCGTCACTATCAGCGGCTTGGAGCCCGAACCCTTCTTTTTCTTCATATCTTTATCTCACTCAAGCGTTTTCGTTTCCGGGATATCGGTATCCCTATACCGATGTTTTCCCTTATACATTATACATTGAACGGGGAGAAATGGCAATAGGGAGGAAAACGGCGATTAAGCGGCCCGGAGACCGCCGTAGGGGCGGCAATCTGCCGCCAGCTTTGCGGCGGGAAATGCTTGCAGCGGAGAAACGCAATGCGGCGGACCGCGCAGCATGCCTTCCCAAGCGGCGGACCGCGCAGCATGCCTTCCCCTATGAGGGGAAGGTGGCGCCGTGTCGCGCTGAGCGGCACGGTGACGGATGAGGTGGAAAAGAAACACCTTCTCCCAACTGCAATTTTCCGCTGCTCTTCCACCTCATCAGCCCTCACCTCGCTTCTCAGCTCGGCTCGGACAGCGAGCGAGCTTGCTCGCTGCCACTCAATAGGGGAAGCCATGCGACGGGGGCGTTTTGCGCCTTCGGGATTGTTCCGCCTGTAACCTGCCGCCCGCTGAGCCGCGGGATGTGTTTGCTCCGGAGATGGTCGGACTGCACCAATGGGGACGGTTCTCTTTGGTGCAGGGCGGGCTCCTGTCAACTCCATGCTGACGATTGCACCAAAGAGAACCGTCCCCATTGGTGCACGAGACTTCTCTTTTCCGCCGCTCCTACCCCTCATCAGTCACTTCGCGACAGCTTCCCCCAAGAGGAAGCCATGCGTCGGTGTTCGCTTTTCGCTCCGGCTTTGTTCCGCCTGTAACCGGCGGGTTTTCCCGCATTTTCTGGCATAGGGGCGGCAACCTGCCGCCAGCGGTACGTATCAACTCCGGGGCTTTGCGTTCCCTCCGCTTTCGAGCGGATGGTATCCGCCCCTACGGGTTTTCCTGTTTCGGCGGGGTGCACGGAATAAACCGCCGGGATTTTGAGCGGTTTCAGTCGGACGATCGTCTGTGTGGGCACTTCGGGCACTTCAAAACATTAATTTTTTAAAAAAAGTATTTCCAAAAAGTACTATAAATACGTGCCCGAAGTGCCCGCGGCCTGATTATCGGAGCAGTATGTTCCTTAGCCTGTATCCCATGACCATATTGACGGTACCGTTTACGATCCCGCCTTTCGGTTTTTTCCTCTTCACCTCCGCGAATGCTTTCAGTCCCTGCAGGAAGTTGCGGCTGTTCTCGGCGAAGCAGCCGTTTTCCCTGCACCGGTCGCGGCAGCGGTCATAGAGCACCGAGGTGCGGATCTCGCCGCCGATGAAGGGCTCGAGCTTCTCCTCGGCGAACTGCATGATCCTGCCGCTGTCATGCCGGTGATCGGCGGCGTCGCTTCGCTCGCGGGGCCTCTGTCCGCTCTTTCGAATTTTCCTCAAAAAAAGTACTTGCCATTTTTGTGTAATTTGGTAAAATATAATGTATAGACATCCCCGCGGGCAAATTATACTCTTTTCGCCCGCCGGAGCGCGCGCTCCAACCAAAAAACCAAGGAGGGATCCCGATGCCCGGTAAAAAGATCGTAGCAATGCTGCTTGCAGGCGGCCAGGGAAGCCGTCTGGGCGAGCTGACCAAGAGTATGGCCAAGCCCGCCGTCCCCTTCGGAGGAAAGTACAGGATAATCGACTTTCCTCTCTCCAACTGCGTCAATTCCGATATCGACACCGTCGGCGTTCTGACCCAGTACGAGCCCCTTGCGCTCAACGCCTATCTCGGCAGCGGCCAAGCCTGGGACCTGGACAGGAACAACGGCGGCGTTTTCGTTCTGCCGCCCTACGTGAGCGGCTCGAGCGGACGCTGGTATTCCGGAACGGCCAACGCGATCTACCAGAACATCGCGTTCATCGACCAGTACGACCCGCAGTACGTCCTCATCCTCTCCGGCGACCAGATCTATAAGATGGACTACGCCGAGATGCTGAGGAAGCATATCGAGAAGAAGGCCGACGCGACCATCGCCGTTTTGACCGTTCCTCTCGAGGAGGCCCACCGCTTCGGCATCATGAATACCGACGCCGAGGGCAGGATAGTCGAGTTTGAAGAGAAGCCCAAGCATCCCAAGAGCACCAAGGCCTCGATGGGCATCTATATCTTCAGCTATCCCGTGCTCAAGCGCTATCTTACCGCCGACGCCGGGAACCCCGATTCCGACAACGACTTCGGCAAGAACATCATCCCCGCGATGATAGACGACGGCCTCAGGATGTTCGCCTGGGATTACGCCGGCTACTGGCGCGACGTCGGAACGATCCAGAGCCTGTGGCAGACCAATATGGACCTGCTGGGCGAGGAGCCCGAGCTGGATCTCTACGACAAGGAATGGCGCATCTATTCGCGCAGCCCGATCATGCCCCCGCACTATATCGCCGCCGACGCCGACGTCAGCGACAGCCTCGTCACCGAGGGCTGCGTCGTCCACGGCACGGTAAAGCACAGCGTGCTGTTCGCGGGCGTCAAGGTCGCCCCGGGCGCCATCATCGAGGATTCGGTCATCATGCCGAACTCGGTCATCGGGGAGGGCGCCATCGTCAAAAAGGCGATCGTGGGCGAGAACGCACAGATCGGCAAGGGCGCCCGGATCGGCTGCGAGAAGCTGCCGGAGGACGCGGATTACGACACCAAGCTGACCGGCGACATAACGCTTATCGCCAGCTCCATGATCGTGACCGACGGGGTGCGCGTGCCCAAGGGCAAGGTCATCGGCTTCTCCGCCGATCCCAAGGCCAAATAAGGGAAGGAAGTGAGCAAAATGACAAACAACGCATTCGGTCTTATCTATACCGGCGAAGCCAACGCACAGCTTCGGGAGCTCACCTTCTCCCGCTCGGTCGCGGCGGTGCCGTTCGGCGGCAGATACCGCACGATCGACTTCGTGCTTTCGGACATCGTCAACTCCGGCATTTCAAACGTCGGCCTCATCGCGAACCGCAACTATCATTCGCTGATGGACCACCTGGGCAGCGGCAAGGAATGGGACCTGCACCGCAAGCGCGACGGCCTGTTCATACTGCCCCCGTTCGTGACGAAGGACAATACCGGCGTCTACCGCGGCACCGTGGACGCGATCCGCTCGGTGCTCGGCTACGTGCGCCGCTCCGCCCAGCGCTACGTGATCCTGACCGGCAGCCACACCATCTACAACATGACCTTCGACGACATGCTCCGGCAGCATATCGAGACCGGCGCGGACGTGACGATCATGTACAGCGAGGAGAACGTGGACGAGTTCTTCAACAAGGGCGAGCAGTTCGACGACCTGCGCCTGACCGTCGACGGGACGGGCCTGGTCACCGACCTTGCGTTCAACCCCTATAACTCCGCCGTGAGGAACGTCGGCTGCGACGCCTATATCATGGACAAGACGCTGCTCGAGTACCTGATCGAGGACGCCTACTCCCACGGCGACAGCGACTTCATGCAGGACGTGCTGATCAAGAACGTGTCCAAATACCGCTTCTACGGCTACCGCTACGACGGCTACGTCGCAAGGCTCAATTCGCTGGGGCAGTTCTACCGCCACAACATGCGCCTGCTCGAGCCCGCCGTGGCCGAGGACCTGTTTAATCCCGAGCACCCGATCTACACCAAGGTCAAGGACGAGGTGCCCGCCCGCTACGTCGGAAACGGCCGCTCGAAGAACAGCATCGCGGCCGACGGCTGCGTCATCGAGGGCGAGGTGGAGAACTCCATCCTCTTCCGCGGCGTGCACGTGGGCAAGGGCTCCGTAATCAAGAACAGCATCCTGATGCAGTCCACCTACATCGGCGAGAACTGCGAGCTGAACTGCATGGTGCTCGATAAGGGCGTCGTGGTCAGGAACGGCAGGGTGCTCTCCGGCCACGAGAACTACCCGATGATCCTCCGTAAGGGCGCCGTGGTCTGACGGCCGCGGACAAACCGCTTTAAAACTATATTTTCCCGCGGGGCTTGCATTTCCCCGCGGGTTTTGTTATCATCTTACTGCCGGACCGGAGGGCGTTTACCCGACGGCGAGGCATTAAAACAAACCTATTTCCGACGCGAGGGAGCATCCCGGGGCGAAGGGGCGGGCAGCATAGGCGCGGTCCATCCGCGGCATGAGGCTATTATAACGCGCTCCTTCGGGGGCGCGTTTTTCGTCGGAAAACGGCATTGAGAGAAAGGAAAAAGCAATGGAAAACACCGATACCAGAGTCGCCCAGATCGGCATCGTCGTGGAGGACCCCGATTCCGTCGAAAAGCTCAACGCGCTGCTGCACCATTACGGCGAATACATCATCGGCCGCATGGGCGTGCCCTACCATAAGCGCAATATCAGCATCATCTCCATCGTGCTCGACGCGCCCGCGAGCGTCATCTCGGCCCTCTCGGGCAAGATCGGCATGCTCGACGGCGTCACCGCGAGCACCGTCTATTCGAAGCTGAGCTGACCATGCGCACAGAGGAGATCGCGGAAAAGCTGATAAACGGCGAAGCGCCGGGGAAGGCGGAGCTCCTGGAGCTTATCCGCGCCCGCACGCCGGAGGTCTCTAAGCGCCTTGCCTCCGCCGCCGATAAAAAGCGCCGCGAGGTCTACGGGGACAGAGTCTATATCCGCGGGCTGATCGAGTTCACGAACTGCTGCAAAAACGACTGCCTCTACTGCGGCATACGAAGGAGCTGCCGAAGCGCCGAGCGCTACCGGCTGACCGAGGGGGAGATCCTCTCCTGCTGCGCCGAGGGGCACCGGCTCGGCTTCAGGACCTTCGTGCTGCAGGGCGGCGAGGACCCGTATTTCACGCCGGAGCGCGTTTCTTCGCTCGTTCGGGCGATAAAGGCGGCCCATCCCGACTGCGCCGTGACGCTCTCGGTCGGTGAGCACCCGCGCGAGGTCTACAAGCTGTGGAGGGAGGCCGGGGCGGACAGGTACCTGCTCCGCCACGAGACCGCGGATAAGGCGCATTACGAGAGGCTCCACCCCGCCTCCATGCGTTTTGAGAACCGCATGCGCTGCCTGTATGACCTTAAGGACCTCGGGTTTCAGGTCGGCTGCGGCATGATGCTCGGCTCACCCTTCCAGACCCCCGCGACGCTCGCGGAGGACCTCGCCTTCATCCGGGACTTCCGCCCGCACATGGTCGGCATGGGGCCGTTCATCCCCGCCCGGGATACGCCCTTCGCGGGCGAAAGGGCCGGCACGCTCGAGGAGACCTTGTTCTTCATCAGCGTCGTGCGCCTGCTCCTGCCCGGGGTGCTGCTGCCCGCCACCACCGCGCTCGGCACGATCGATCCCCAGGGCCGGGAAAAGGGGCTCCAGGCCGGCGCGAACGTGCTGATGCCCAACCTCTCCCCCACCGCCGTGCGCGAAAAATACGCGCTCTACGACAATAAGCTCTGCACCGGCGAGGAGAGCGCCCAATGCCTCGCCTGCCTCGAAGCGCGCGTCGCATCGGCCGGCTTTAAGATAGTCACCGACCGCGGCGACAGCAAAATACAGTAAACAAAATACTTCTGCGGAGGAGGGTGCGTCCCGACTCCCAAGAAAGGAAAAACAATGATAAAATACGACCCCATGTCCCTCAAAGCCGAGGAGTTCATCAACGACGCGGAGATCCGCGAGACCCTTGCCTACGCCGAGGCGCATAAGGACGACTTCGCCCTCATCGACGCGATCCTCGAGAAGGCCCGCCCCGTGAAGAAGGGGAACTGCTGGACCTGCGCCGGCCTCTCCCACCGCGAAGCGAGCGTGCTGCTCGCCTGCGAGGACCCCGAAAGGATAGAAAGGATGTTCCGCATCGCCGAGGAGATCAAGCTGGCGTTCTACGGCAACCGCATCGTCATCTTCGCACCGCTCTACCTCTCGAACTACTGCGTCAACGGCTGCGTGTACTGTCCCTATCACATGAAGAACAAGCACATCGCCCGCCGCAAGCTGACCCAGGACGAGGTGCGCGCCGAGGTGATCGCCCTGCAGGACATGGGCCACAAGCGTCTGGCCATCGAGGCGGGCGAGGATCCCGTGAACAACCCCATCGAGTATATCCTGGAATGTATCAGGACCATCTACTCCGTCAAGCATAAAAACGGCGCGATCCGGCGGGTGAACGTGAACATCGCCGCCACCACCGTGGAGAATTACCGTAAGCTCAAGGAAGCGGGCATCGGCACCTACATCCTGTTCCAGGAGACCTACCACAAGGAAAGCTACGAGAAGCTGCATCC
>JAEEKE010000021.1 GCA_016282255.1 Bacillota bacterium | reverse complement strand
CGAGTACAGACCACGCGATGCTGAGCCCGTCAAAAGTGCTCGTTCCGCGGCCGATCTCATCGAGGATGAGCAGGCTGCGCTTGGTCGCGTTGTTCAGGATATTCGCCATCTCGCTCATCTCGACCATGAAGGTGCTCTGGCCGGTCGAGAGGCTGTCCGACGCGCCGACGCGGGTAAAGATCCTGTCGGTGATGCAGATATCGGCTTTGCGGGCGGGCACGAACGAGCCTATATGCGCCATAAGCGTGATAAGAGCGACCTGCCGCATATAGGTGCTCTTGCCGGCCATATTCGGTCCCGTCAGGATGATCAGGCGGTCGCTCGTCATATTCATCTCGGTCGAATTGGCGATGAACTGGTCGTTCATGCTCAGCTCCACCACGGGATGGCGGCCGTCGGCGATACTGATCCTGCCCTTGTTGTTGATCTTCGGGCGGCAGTAATTGTTTGCAAAGGCGACCTTTGCGAGCGAACAGTATGCGTCGAGCTCGGCTATCAGCTCCGAGTTCTGCCTGAGCCGGTCAAGGCAGCCGAGGAGCGTATCGCGTATCTCGGAAAACAACTGGTATTCAAGCACAATGCAGCGCTCCTTTGCGCTGAGCAGCTTTTCTTCAGTTTCCTTGAGCTGCGGCGTGATATAGCGCTCGGCGTTCGCGAGCGTCTGCTTGCGCTGGTATTCGAGCGGAACGCTTGCCATAAAGGATTTCGATACCTCTATGTAATAGCCGAACACGCGGTTATAGCCGACCTTGAGCGTGCGAATGCCGGTGCGCTCGCGCTCGGCCGATTCGAACTGCTCGATCCAGTGCTTTCCGTTCTCGGCAAGGTCGCGCATCTCGTCGATCTCGCTGTTGTAGCCGCTGCGGATGACTCCGCCGTCCTTCGCCGATACCGGCGCGTCGGGCGAGATCGCAGCATTCAAAAGGGACGCGATATCCTCCATCGGATCGAGGTCGTCGGAAATACGGTTCGTTCGCTGCTTATCGAACACACGGGAGATCAGCTTGAGATTCGGAACGATCTTAAGCGTTGAACAAAGCGCAAGGCAGTCGCGCGGTGTGACCGTGCCGTAGGCGATGCGGCTCGAAAGCCTTTCGATATCGTAGACCTTGGAGAGGTTCGAAGAAAGGAGCTCGCGCTCGTTGTTCATCGAATAGATCGCTTCAACGGAATCGAGCCTTAGGTTTATTTCCTCTTCTATCTGCAGGGGCTGCTCGATCCAGCGCCGGAGGAGGCGCCCGCCCATAGAGGTCTCGGTCTTGTCGAGAACGTTCAAAAGGGTGAACTTTTTATTGCCGTCGAAGCGAATGGGCTCGGTCAGCTCAAGATTATGCCGCGTCGTTGCGTCAAGGCACATATACTGGCTGCGGATGACGCGAACGATGCGCTTGATGTGCTTGAGGGCATTCTTCTGGGTCTCCTCAAGGTATCTAAGCAGCGCGCCGGGAGCGGCAGTATCGAAGCTGTTGTCGGCAAGGCCGTAGCCCGCAAGCGTGGTCACGCCGAAATGCGCGCACAGGCGCTCCTGGGAACGCTTGATATCGAAGGAGCGCGCGTCGGCCTGCTCAACGTAGAACCGGCTCTTGATGCGCTTTTCAAGAAGCTCATCCTCGAAGACGGCTTCGTGAACGATCACTTCTCTTGGCGAGATGCGAACGAGCTCGTTGAAAAGATCCGCGTTCGGATTTTTGCCGTCTATGACCATCGCGTAGAACTCGCCCGTGGAAACGTCGCAGTAAGCAAGCCCGAAGGCCGCGCCGCCCGCGCTCTTTTTGACGGAAATACTCGCGATAAAGCTGTTCTGCTTGTCGTCGAGCATTTGCTCCTCTATAACGGTGCCGGGCGTTATGACCCTTATGACGTCGCGCTCGACAAGGCCCTGTGAGAGCGCGGGATCGGTCAGCTGTTCGCAGATGGCGACCTTATAGCCTTTTTCGATAAGGCGCGTGATATAGGTGTTTACGGAATGATACGGCACGCCGCACATCGGGGCGCGCTCCTTAAGGCCGCAGTCCCTGCCGGTCAGGGTCAGCTCAAGCTCCTTCGAGGCAGTCAATGCGTCGTCGAAGAACATCTCATAGAAGTCGCCGAGACGGAAGAACAGCAGGCAGTCGCTGTACTTCTCCTTCATCTCGAGATATTGCTGCATCATCGGAGTAAGACCCGTCATTTTATTCCTCTTCTTCCTTAACGATGTGTCCGAACAGTGAGTTGAAACGGAACCCGTCGACCTTGACTCTGACCGTTTTGCCGATCAGGCCCTCGTCGCCCTGAACATAAACCATCTTGAAATTCGACAGCTTGCCGAAAAGCAGCGGCTCGCCGCGGTGATCGACGCCTTCAACAAGGATATCGCCGGTAAAACCGATGTACTTTTCGTTGTTCCGAGGGATCGTTTCAAGCAGTATCGCGTTGAGCTTGTTCAGCCGCTCCTTCTTGACCGCCTCGGGTATCTGATCCTCCATCGCGGCCGCGATAGTGCCCTCGCGCGGCGAATAGGCGAAGGTATAGGCGTTGCTGTAACCGACCCTGCGAACGAGCTCGCAGGTCGCTTCGAAATCCTCCTCGGTCTCCCCGGGGAAACCGACTATGATATCCGTAGTGATCTCGACGTTTCGAACGCTGCTTCTAAGCTTTTCAACAAGCTTAAGATAATCCGAGGATGTATACCTTCGGTTCATCGCCTTAAGTATCCTGTCGCTGCCGGACTGCACCGGAAGGTGGATATGCTTGCATACGCGGCCGAGCTCCGCCATAGCCGCTATCAGTTCATCGGAAAGGTCCTTCGGGTGGGAGGTCATAAAGCGGATCCTCGGCAGCTCCGGGACCGCGTCGTGCACGAGCCTGAGAAGCTGCGGGAAGGTAACGCCGCCGTAATTGTATGAGTTGACGTTCTGCCCGAGCAGCGTCACTTCACAATAGCCGCTTTGTACAACGGAACGGACCTCGCTTATGATATCCTCGGGCTTTCTCGAGCGCTCCCTGCCGCGGACATAGGGCACGATGCAGTAGGTGCAGAAATTATTGCACCCGTACATGATGTTAACAAAGGTGGAAAAACCGGGCGTGCGCTCGATCGGCAGACCCTCTATGACCTCCCCGTCGCTCTCGGAAACGCGGAAGATGCGGTCCCGCTCCATGAGCAGCTCCTCGAGCATCGAAGGGAAGTTCTTCAGCTCGTGAGTGCCGAAAACGAGGTCGACGAACGGGAAGCGCGCATACAGCCGCTTCGCGACCTCCTTCTGCTGCATCATGCAGCCGCATACGCCGAGCAAAAGGCGAGGATTCTGCTGCTTGAGCTCCTTTATAAAGCCGACGTTGCCGAAGGTGCGCTTTTCGGCATGCTCGCGGACGCAGCAGGTGTTGAAAAGTATCAGGTCCGCGTCGGCCTTGGTCTCGGCCTTGGCGTAGCCTGCTTGAATCAGCATGCCAGCAAGCAGCTCGGAATCGTGCTCGTTCATCTGGCAGCCGTAGGTCTCGATATAGTATCTCAGGCCGAGCCCCTCCGTCAGAGCCCGGATCCTGTCAAGCGCCTTATAGCACTCGCCCAATTCGGCTTCGGTGATCCTGTTGTTCATTGAATTTCCTTAAAGTTTGATCAAATAATTATACACTAAACCCTTTTCCCAAACAATACAGCGGAAAGGTCGGGCTTTCATCTAACGAAATCGATAACAGCGCTGTCGGCCCTTTGTTCCTTCGCTTCGGTATCGCAGGCAAACGCTTTGCCGCCATGCCAGAGCGACCGAACGTGAAGCACCCCGTTTCTCAGGACGGGGGCATAGAAGAGCCGGCCTGCAAAGAATTCGTTTTCAGCGCTTACAAACGAATCAAAACGGGAAAGATGGTTCGTGAATGCGGACAGCGCTTCATCGGAGACGTCGAAAAGCTCCTTTTGGTATTCGCAGTACCCGAGCTCGATCGAGAGCATGTCCTTCTTCGCGGCCGCTTGGTCGAAATCCACCGCTTTCGTTATCGACAAAGCCTCGTCCGATCCGTTCATGCCGCGTTTAGGATCGATGCCGATGTCGGAAAGCATCGTGCGAAGCGTTTCAGCCTTTGTTTCATAAGCATGCTTCTTTGAGCACGCGATCGCGGAAAGACGGAGCGACGCTTCGTCGGGATCGAAGTCGAGCAGCTCACATGCGGTATCGAGCAGCGCGGATTCGACCGCTTCTGTGTCGACACAATATGCCTCCTTACCTATGACCGCTGCATAGACGGCGGCTCCGCGCTTCCTATCGAACGCGGGCAGAAGCTTCCTGCTGCCGCAGCGGATGCTTCTGAACAGGAACGCATGGCGGCCTTCTTCGTCGAAACGCAGTTTGCCGACAGCATACAGCCACTGACAGAGCGGGACGATCGGCGGGTATCGCCTTCCGGCGCTGTCGGGAACACCGGCGTAGCTTCCGCATAAAAGCAGGTCGCGGATACGTGAAATGCTGTTTATGCGTAAGGAAGGATACTTCGCATTGAGCAGCGGAAGCATATCTTCACGCCTCATCCCCGAATAAAACAGGGAGAACGTTTCGCTTATGAGCTCCTTTTCAGGCGCCTTCGGGAAGATGTATCCGCCCTCGAACGTATAGCCGAAGCGGCTTCTGCCGTGATAGGACGGGCAGGGCTTTACGCACGATGCGTGCTTTTCCGTGAACCAGTCTCCGCCGATGCTGCCGTAATCGCGTATGACCTCGAATAAACCGGAAGTGAAGTCCTTTTCGGGCTTTATCCCTTTAAACCTGCAGCGGCAGCCGAGCTTCTTCAGGTGAAAGAGCATTGCTTCCGGGCTCATTTCACCGCAGGCAAGGCTTTCGGCATCCTGCACGATCAGGGTACCGATACCGCTGTCGCCGACCAGTCTATGAATGTTCAGGAGGTTGACGGGAAGCTTATCGCTTCGGTCGAACAGTACGCATACCGGCGAAAGCCCCTTTGCTTTGGCAAAAGCAGTTAACTCCGCTTCCTTTTCCGCGGCCTCCTGCCGGTCCGAACACCTGAAATACAGAACGGCTGTATTCGAACGGAACAAATCGTGCTTTGGGTCATTCGCTTCCATGGTCACCTCGTCAAGCGTACAAAAGATTCGGCGTTCATTGCAGCTTTTCAGCCGCTTTCATAAAGTCGGACGCTATGCGGCTTTCGTCCGGGAGCATCGGCTTTCTGTCGATCATTACGGGCTTTCCGGAAACGAAAACGGCGCTGCAGCATGCTCCACAGGCGTTCAGCAAAAGCTGGCGGTCTATCGAAGCTCCGTCGAATGAGGGGACCGGAACATCGATCACTATGATATCGGCCGCCGCGCCCGGCTCGATGACTCCGATCCTGCGGCCGAAACGCAGGGATGCGAGTGACGCGTTATTGATAAAGAGCGCCTTGGAAACCAGCCCGACAAGCTCATCGGTCAGCCCGCGCTTCGCTGCGGCAAACAGGAGATACGCTTTCGCGGAATCCAGCACGTCGGTCCCGGCGTCGCCTGTACCGATAAGAAGCCGGGCGCCCGCTTTTAAAAGCTCCGACGGGTCCGGAGGGAGAGCGCCTTTAACGAGGTCCGAAGCTGCCGAAACGACGACGGAGGCGCCGGACTCGGCAGCGCCTAAAAGCTCGGTCGAAGTGAGAAGGCTGCAGTCGATCATGCGCGTTCGCCCGCCGAAAAGCCCGTATGAGTTCATGCGCTCAAACGGAGTCATCCTGTAGCTGCGATAATCATCCGAATGCTCCGTCATGCTCTGAGAGAAGGCTATATCTATAAAGCCGTCCCCGGATGCGGCGCTGAAATCCGAGAGCATCCCTTCGGTGAGCCCTGCTGAATACAGCGAAAAGGACTGCCTCAATGTGTCGATACCGAGCGCAACGCAGTACGACCGGAAGTCGAGCGCTTCGTCAATACCGGAGGCGAAGCCCTTTTCACCGTGCTGCGCACTGCAGGTCAAACCCAGGCAAAGCCTGAGCCCGGCGCCGCGAAAAGCGGAAGCGATCGTTGAAAGGCTGCCGCTTATGCACGAATTCCCGGGATGTCGGAGAAATACCGTACCGACGCCGTTCTTTATGCAGCTGACGGCAGAAGCACTTGAAAACGAGCAGAGCTCGCCGAGCTCCGTTTGCCGAAGCAGACGGTTCCTGCTGTCGTTATAAGCGGCACATGGATCGAAGGGGTTCCTCGTTTGCGGCAGAGCAAGGGGCAGAACCGTACTGAATGAGGACGTATCGGCGTCTATGAGCGCGGGCATGATGAGCCCGCCGCGCGCGTCGATCTCTTCCGCATCGGGAAAACGCTCCGAAAGCTCCTTTCTGCTGCCGACAGCGGTTATGCAGCCGGAGTCCACCGCGACGGCTCCTTCTGGTATACACTCGCCTTTTGGGTTCCTTGTGACGACAGTACCGTTGCAGATAAGAAACATAGCCCGCCCTCTTTCAGCCCTTTATATAGTCGTTCATATGCCTTGCGCAGATGGCGATGAACTCGGCATTCGTAGGCTTACCCTTCGAAGCGTCGACCGTGTTGCCCAGCAGCATGTACTGGATCCGGGGATTGCTGCGTTCCCATGCCTTTTCGATCGAATAGCGAACCGCCTTTTCGACGGCGGCGGGCGTAGACCGGAACACATCGGCGGTACCCGCATAGAATGAAGTCAGGTCGAGCCTGACGCCGAGCACGCTCATAAGGATTATGAACTCGAGATAGCGGGTCCCCTTCTGACTGTACGAGAATCCCAAGGGCGTCAGGATACGTTCGCGTATGCTTTCGATAAGGCGCGTCTCGACGGCTGTATCGCTGAAATACAGCTCGTCGTTTAAAAGCTCCGCGATCGTCGCGGCGGCTCTTTGCTTGCGGCCGCAGGAGTACTCGCCGAATATCCTTACGATCTCATCGGCGGCGTCGCCTACGGGGTCAGAATAGCATACCGCGCCGCTGAAACGGTTCTCGCTGCAGATGCTGCGCACCGAAGGCGTAAGCTCGTCGCAGAGCATGATGAAACAGATATCGTAAAGATAGCTGCTCTGCCGGAGCATTCGGGCAAAGTTCGCCGCGTCGATATCGGGAAGCGTCCGGCTGATCACTATCACCGAAGGTATTCCGGAAAACAGGCTCGTCCAGATATCGCTGCCGCATGAAGCCGGTTCGGAAACGCTGAAATGTTCCTTGAGCGCTTCGCTCAGAAGCTCAACATAATCGTGTTCCTTGCCGTCCTTCCCGGGAACAGAGAACTTCCTTTCGGATACAACGAGCAGGGCCGGCTTATCCGTTTTAGCGTAGGATCTTTTAACGGTCATTCTGTTACCTCCGGGAAACAGCTTTCGCGGCGTTATGCTGCAAGGGTCGATCGTTCAAGCGGGGATCAGCGGAAACCGTATTTGGAGCCGCCGTATTCGTTGTTGAGGATGGTGCTTCCGAGCTCGTTGAGGTTGCCGACGACGATCTCGACGTCAAGCGCCTCCCCATCCCTCCATACGTGCAGCACGATCGTATCGCCGACCGACTTGGTCCTGACGTATGCGCCCAGATCCTCGCTCGCGCTGATAGTGACGTCATCCGCGCCGGTGATGATATCGTCGATCTTGAGACCGCCGAGATGGCCGGGGCTGTTTTCGGTGATGGTATAGACGAGCGCGCCCTGCGGGATCTGATACTGTTCGGCCGTTTCCTGATCGACGGTGACCGTCGAGATGCCGATGCCGGGCCTTTGGATGCCGCCCTCGTTTATGATGGTCGAGGCAGTCTGCAGCGCAAGGTTTATCGGCAGCGCGAAGCCGAGGCCCTCGGCGGTGATGGGCTCGCCGTTCTCGTCATAGCTTGCGATAACGGTCTTTGCGGAGTTAACGCCGATCACCTTGCCGTTCATATCGAAGAGCGGGCCGCCGCTGTTGCCGGGGTTGATGGCGGCGTCGATCTGAATATAGTCGTTGCGAACGCCGTCGATAAGCACGCTGCGGTCCACGGCGCCGACCATTCCGAAGGTTGCGGTGAAGCTGAGCTCATCCCCGGTGGGATGGCCGATGGCGAAGACGAAATCGCCCGTGCGCACGCTCGAGGAATCCGCGGGTTCAAGCGGGGTCAGCAGCGACGCGTCGTCGATCTTAAGGACGGCGATATCCGTGCGGACGTCCGAACCGATGAGGCGGGCGTCGATGGTCTGATCTGCGAAGGTGACGACCTGGAAGCTGTTTGCATCCGCAACCACGTGCTCGTTCGTCAGGATATAACCCTGGTCCGAGATGCAGAAGCCGGTGCCGGTGCCGATAAGGTCGGCGCTCCTGCCCGCCTTTCCGTTGTAGCTTTGGACTATGACGACGCCACCGACGTTCCTGGAATAGAGTTCGCTCAGGCTTCCCGAGAAATAGGACGGTCCGGCATTGCCGGGATCGGAAGAGTCCGGCAAGGAGGGAGTCGGCAGAACCACTGCGTTATCCGGAGCGGGAGTGGCCTCGGCGGGTCTAGAGTCCTTAAGCGCATCGACTATCGAACGCACACCGACGAACCTGGAAAAGAAGATAAGCCCCGCGATAAGCGCGCCGATAAGGGTGAACACGAGCGCGGTCAGGATGATGACCCCGGCGGATGGGACGGTCTTGTTGATGACGGTGGTCTCGGTATGCAGGGTATCGTTATCCTTCCAGATGACGCTGCGTTCATATGAACCGTCATCATTGCGTGCGAACTTCGATTCGGAGTAGAAGCCGGGTTCCTGCCCGGTGATGCTTGTTTCGGTATCGTTCATAATATCCTCCGTATAGGATGGTGGGTTATGGGGATAATGCTCAGCCGCGGTCCTGCTTTCGTACCGCGAACCTGTAACCGACGCGCGGGATCGTTTCTATAGCCCAGTCGTCGCTGGGTCCAAGGCGCGATTTGAGACGGCTGATATGTACGTCCGGCGAGCGGCTTAAGTCGCTCAGGTCCGGGAAGACGTCTTCAAGTATGCGGCTGCGCTTTACGACCCGGTTCTTATAGAGCACGAGAAGGAGCAGCAGCTCGTATTCGCGGTCGGCAAGCTTTATCTCGGTGCCCGAACGCCGCACCCTTCTCGAAGTGCGGTCGATCGTCAGATCGCCGACGGACAGCAGGTCCTGCTTGACCGATTTGGCGGGACCGGAGCCGGATCTCCTGAGCACGGCACGGATGCGCGCCACGAGCTCCTTCGGATCGAACGGCTTTATTATAAAGTCGTCGGCGCCGAGCCCGAGCGCGCGGACCCTCTCGTCCTCATCGGTGTGAGCGGTCAGCATGATGACGGGAACGTTGCTCGTCTCACGGAGCTTTCGCAGTACGGAAAGACCGTCCATACCCGGAAGCGTGATATCGAGGATTATAAGATCGGCGGCGGAGTCGGAAAACGCGGTCAGCGCATTGCTTCCGTTTCTGCACGAGGTGACCTCATAACCCCTGCTCCTTAAGTAGAGAGTAAGGATCTGGCAGATCTTCTCATCGTCGTCTACAACGAGTATGCGTTCGGTCTCCATCGGGGTATTTCCTCGGTCAGCGGGATTCTATCGTTATGCCGTTTTCGGAAAGAAGCGCCGCAGCGACGCCGCTGCCGGGTTTCCTTGTTCCGGAAAAACTGCCGTCATAGATGGTTCCGAAGCCGCAGGAAGGACTGTTTGCCTTAAGCACGGAGCGCGCTGCGCCGATGTCCTTTGCCGCTTTGAGCGCGGCCCGGGCGCCCTTTATAAAAGCGTTCGTGCAATCGAAAGCGATCCTTCCGTCAAAGGCGATCACCCTTGCGCTGCCGGCAAGCACGTCCTCCCCGCTGCCGCCTACGATCTCGCAGGGGACGCGCGGGGTCGGCAGTCCGCCTAAGGCTTCGGGGCAGACCGGCACGGCTTTTCCGCATTTTACCAGATCTTCGATCTCCGGATCGGGCTGCGCCTTGCCGTCGTAGCGGCAGGGAAAGCCGGCCAGGCAAGCGGATACTATTAGCTTTTCTTCTGGGTCATTCCCGTTCTTCATAAGCCGCTTCGTTATTTTAAGGTAACTACCGTTACGCCGAAGTCGCCCTCGCCGTAGTTGCCGTTCCTGAAGGACTTTACCCTTGCATGGTTTTTAAGATGCGCCTGAACGCCCGCGCGGAGCGCGCCGGTGCCCTTGCCGTGGATTATGTTGACCTCGCTCAGGCCCTGCAGATGCGCGTCGAGCAGGTATTTGTCGATGAGCGGCAGCGCTTCGTCGACGAGCTTTCCGCGCACGTCGAGCTCAAGGCCGACCGTGTTCGCGGGATTGTACTCGACTTTGACGGAAACGGAGCCGGTCTGCCTGCCGCCTACGAGCCGGATATCGTCGAGCCCGACGGACATCTTGATGATGCCTATCTGGACCTGCACGTCTCCGTTCCTGTCCGGCTTTGAGAGCACGGTGGCGTCCTTCCCGACGCTGATAACGTGCACCTGGTCGCCGGGCTTAACGTCCTTGGGCGCCATGCCGTCGGCCGTTTGACGCTTGACGAGCTCGTCCTGAAGCTCTCCCTCGGTCTTGCGCAGCGCGTCACGCTGCTTCTGTATGATGCGGTCCGCCTCGCGCTGGTCGATGCTCTTTATGGAGCGGATCTCGATGATGAGCTGTTCCATCTCGCGGCGGGTGGCTTCAACGAGCTTTCGCGCGTCCTCCTTTGCCTTTTGGCGGAGGAGCGCTTTTTCGTTTTCCTGCTTCTTCCGCTCGGCACGGAGCTCTTCAACGAGCCTGTCGTGCACTTCCCTTGCCTCGCGCGCAAGCTCCATATCCTCCTCAGCCTGGCGGCGCTTCTGCTCCGCGTCGGCGAGGATGGCCTCAAAATCGGTATCCTCCTTCTTGATGAAGGTCCGGGCGGAATCTATGATCGATTCGGAAAGCCCGAGACGGCGGCTTATCTCAAACGCGTTCGATTTGCCGGGGATGCCGATGAAAAGCCGATAGGTCGGGCAGAGCTTATCCACGTCGAATTCCATGGAGGCGTTCTCCATGCCCTCATGGGTCAGCGCAAAGGCCTTTATCTCGCTGTAATGCGTCGTGGCAATGGTCCTTGAGCCGCGGGAATGCAGCTCCTCAAGGATGCTCATCGCAAGCGCAGCGCCCTCGATGGGATCGGTGCCCGCGCCGAGCTCATCCAGAAGCACGAGCGAATCGGTATCGGCGCCGTCGAGTATCGAGACGATATTCTTCATATGGCTCGAGAAGGTGGATAACGACTGCTCGATGCTCTGCTCGTCGCCTATATCGGCAAACACGCTTTCAAAGACGCCGATCTCGGTCCCGACGTAGGCGGGGACGAACATGCCGGACTGCGCCATCAAAGTAAACAGTCCCGCGGTCTTAAGCGTGACGGTCTTGCCGCCGGTGTTCGGACCGGTGACGATCAGCGTGGTGAAATCCGTGCCCAGCCTGATATCTATCGGAACGACGGAATACGGCGGTATGAGAGGATGTCTGCCCTTGACGATATTGAGCCTGCCTTCGTTATTGATCTTAGGCCGAACGGCCTTCATCTCCTTTGAGAGCTTGGCTTTCGCAAAAGCGATATCGATCGCACCCAGGATAGAAAGATCCTCATAGATATCGTTTGCGGAAGGCTTAATAGCGGCGGTGAGCTCGGTAAGGATGCGCTCCACCTCGGCCTGTTCCTCGATGCTGAGCTTCTTGAACTCGTTTCCCAGCTCGACCACGGCGGCGGGCTCGACGAAAAGCGTCTGGCCGCTGCCGGACTGATCGTGGATAAGGCCGGGGATCTGCTGGCGGTATTCCTGCTTGACCGGCACGACGAAGCGGCCGTTGCGGATGGTGATAAGGGGATCCTGCAGATACTTGGAATAGGTCTGCGAGCGGATGATGCTGTTTAGCTTTTCGCGGACCTTCTCGTTCGCGATGCGTTTCTCCCTGCGGATCCTCGCAAGCGCGGGCGATGCGCCGTCGAACAGCTCGTCCTCGTTGAGAATGCAGCGGTTGATCTCGTCCTCAAGGTATCTGTGGGCGATGAGGCCGGAGGCGAGATTGGCGATGGCCGTCGCCTCGCCGGCCTCCATGGAAGAGGGGACCAGCTGCTCCCTCGCGACGCGTATCGCCTTGAGGCATTTGCCTATATTGAGCAGCTCCTCACAGTTGAGGAACAGCACGGCGTTCAGCCGCTTAAGAGCGGAGCGCATATCGGGAAAATCGTCCACCGGGGAGTATCCTGTGCGCAGGAAATAGCTCTCGGCCTCCTCGGTGAGCTGAAGCGACGCATTGACGTCGTCGAGCTCATCGAGCGGACGAAGCTCCTCGGCAAGCTCGCGGCTCACACAGCAGCCGCAGTGCAGCCTGAGCTTCTCGAGTATTTTATCGTATTCAAGGGTTTTGAGTACTTTATTGCTTATCATGGTTTTTAGTCCACTTTTCTGTTATAGTGACCCCTTGTCGAGCCGGTAAGCGGCCCTATTGCTTCCCCTCTTAAGACAGAATCGAATGCGGAAAGCCGTTCTGAGATCATCTGCTCGGGTTCCGCAAAGAAAGAAAATCTGTTTCCTGCGGAACAAGGGAGCCCGGAAGCAAGGTCGACAAGATCGGTCGTGTTGCAGTTGAACATCCGTACGAGACAATTCCCCGCGGAACTGAAGTTATAAAGCGGAAAGCGCCGCCCGGCCTCGTCGAAGATCTCTCCGGCGCTGCCCTTGCAGCCGCGGCAGAAGAAATGCTCCCTGACCGGACAATGCAGCAGCTGCATAAGCGGAACGCGGCCGTGCAGCCAGAGGATCAGCCTGCCCGGGAAGGCCTCGCAAAGCTCGCGCAGCTGACCGGAAACGAGCTCCTGGGACGGAACGACGAGATCGAAGTCCTTTGAAAGAAGCTCGCCGACAGTATAGCAGTTCACGGTGTTCAAGCCGATACCCGCGATCTTCAGCGGAAGGTCTTTGATCAGCTCGAGCTGGCCGATATTGTTTGCCTCGGCGCCGAAGAACAGACCGCTGCCGATCAGACGCCGGACGCCGTCCCTTAGGGCGGAAGTTATAAGCACGTTCGGCAGAACGAGGATGAGCTTTACCGGCTCGGCTTTTCCGGCGCACTTCTGAGCAAGATCCTTAAGCTCTGTTTCGGAAAGCGAAAAAGGCTCGACGCCGATCGCGGTCGCGCCGCTTTCAAGCGCCGTAAGCGCGGCGGAACAGGAAGGACAAACAGCGTATTTATAAAGCGGTCCGGTCGCCGCATCCGCAGGCGAAGGCGCTGAGGATCGCCCGAACAAAGCCGTATGCACGGGTACTTCGTAGGCGCCGAGCTCGTTCCTGACGTGAAAACGAGCAAGCAGCGCCTCGCAGCATGAGCGCCTGAGGGCATTGAGCTCCGCGCTTGAAATATAGCAGCTCTCGGTCATCGAGACGCGGATCCCGTTCTCCCGGAACGGCGTATCGCCGAGCTTTGACAGCCTCTGCCTGTATGTTTCCTCGGACTGAGGTTTAGCAGCCTGCTGAACTACCGCGCCCGAAGCAATGGCCGAAAGCGATGCGCAGGTCATTGTCAGCTCGGCGGGACGCCCTTCTTTAAGGGTCAGCTCCATATCGACCGGCCTTTTGCGGCTTTCGCCCTTATAGCTGTTCCTGACCTCGGCAAGCTCCGCGGAATCAGGCTTGCTGGAGCCGATGCGGTCGGTCCTCACGCTGTCGAAGAACATATGCGAGGTGCTGAAATCGCCCCTGTTGAAGAAACGCCCCATTTTAGCCTTCATAGCCTTAAGTTCTGCCGGGGAGGCTCCGTCGAGCGCGGCGCGGTAGCAGGAGGTAACGGCGGCAACGTATTCGGGCTTTTTCATGCGGCCCTCAAGCTTGATGCAGCAGACGCCGGCCGATTCGAGCTCATCAAGATGCTCGATCATACAGATATCGTTCGGAGAAAGACAGAAATCGTCCTTCCCCGGTATATGACCGACGCAGGCGTTTTTCCTGCATGGTTGTGCGCAGGTGCCGCGGTTGCCGCTGCGTTCGCCCGCCATGGAGGAATACAGGCAGCTGCCAGAAAAGCTCATGCAAAGCGCGCCGTGGCCGAAGGCCTCAAGCTCGAGAGTGCTGCTTTCATGCATGCGCCTGATCTCATCAAGGCTGACCTCGCGGGCGAGGACGGCGCGCTTCATCCCGATGCTTTCGCAGTAATGAAGGCCGCCGATATCGTGGATGCCCATCTGGGTGCTCGCATGAAGCGTCAGGTTCGGAAGAACGGCCCTGAGCAGGGACGTCAAACCGAGATCCTGAACCAAAACGGCGTCCGCGCCGTATCGGTAAAGCTCGCCGGCAAAATCGACGGCGGCCTGTATCTCCCTGTTGAAAACGAGCGTGTTGAGTGTTATGTATGCTTTTACCCCGCGTTCATGGCAGTAATCCAGAGCAGAAACAAGACCGTCGCCTTCGAAATTGTCGGCAAACCGTCTTGCGTTCAGTATGCTGCCGCCGAAATAAACGGCGTCGGCGCCATTTTGAACCGCCGCGACCAGGCATTCCCTGCTGCCCGCGGGCGAAAGCAATTCCATCATCTGAGCTGAAAACCTCTTCTTCGGCGCTGCGGTCAGACTCCCGAAGGCTCCTTTTCTGCACGCATGCGCTTTTCTATCTGCTCCCTTATCTCTGCCGCGCGCTGATCTGAAACGCCGTAGTTCTGTGACGGAGCGGGTCTGTTCAGTCCCCGAAGGAGCGCAGCCTTCTCTTCAAGAGCTTTGTATTCATCCTTTAACTTGCAGAGCTCATCCTCAAGATTGAGCATCGCAAGCAGCGTGCATCGCGTAATGTTCATAGTGGGATACTGACGCTTTACGGCGCCGATCCTCTCGTTAACCGATGCTTCCAATTCGTGCATATACTCAGGGCTTTCGTCGCACAGCACACTGAAGCTCTGGCGCAAAAGACTGATCTCGATCCTGTTCCTTGCCATTTGAGTCACCTGATAAACCGTATTCAGCGAAGCCGCATGCGATCAGGGCGGGTCAAACGTCCCGATCGGGTCGAGTCTGAAACCGAAACGGTTCTGACCGCATACTTCACTAGTATAATTATACATCATATTACGAATAATGACAAGACATTTGCATAATACGTAAGCGGTTTTTGTGACTGCGACTGTTACTTTTGCTCGGTTTGGTGTATAATGATCAATAACGAACTGACGGAGAGAGTATGATAGATTCAAAAAAAATAATCCGGGAACTCGGCGTCGAACCCAATAAGGCGCTCGGGCAGAACTTCCTCATAGATGAGCCGGCGCTTGAGAGGATGGTCGAAGCTGCCGAAGCAAAAGGAAAGAACGTCCTCGAGATCGGCCCCGGTCTCGGCGTGCTGACGGACGCGCTCGCAAATGAAGCAAAGCGCGTCGCAGCGGTGGAGATCGATTCGAAAATGGCCGCCGTGCTGACCGACACGCTCAGGGAGCACGCCAATACGGTTATTGTGAACCGCGATTTTCTGAAGCTCCCGATCCGCGATATAGAAGCGCTGTTCGGCGGCGAAAGCTTTACGGTGTGCGCAAATCTCCCCTACTACATAACGAGTGAGGCGGCCGTGAAGCTGATCGATTCTCATTTGAGCATAGACAGGATGGTCTTGATGATGCAGAAGGAGGCTGCCGATCATTTTCTGGCCGGGCCGAAGCAGAAATGCTATACCGCCGTTTCGGTCATATCGCAGCATTATTACTCGGTTTCGGAGTTGATGCAGCTTTCGCCGTCCAGCTATTATCCGGAGCCGGCGGTCCACTCGTGCGTTCTCCTATTCGAAAGAAAAACGCATGAATACGATCCGCTCTACTCCAAGACAGTTAAAGCGGCGTTTTCCATGCGCAGAAAGACTTTGAAAAACAATATTGCGAACCTTGTCGGCAAGGCTTTTGCGGCCGAAGTTATTGAGAGCGCAGGGCTTTCCTATTCCGCTCGCGCCGAGGAACTGACTTCGGACGATTTTATGAGGCTATCGGATGCGGTGAAAGCGTTCCTTGAAGCGTGATCAAAGCGAGAACAGCCAGGTGATGACGCCGATTATCACTGAACAGGTTATCCCGTAGACAAGGACCGGACCCGCGAAACTGAAGAGCTGCGCTCCGACGCCGAGAACGAGGCCCTCGCGCTTATGCTCCATGGCCGGCGCCACGATGGAATTCGCAAAACCCGTTATCGGGACCACGGAGCCCGCGCCGGCAAATACGCCTATCCTGTCGTACACGCCGATGCCGGTCAGCAGCGCTCCGATAAAGATCAGAATGACGGAGGTATATGAAGACCTGGCGCTTTCCGGCAGTGAGAACGCTATGGTCAGCAGATCTCCAATCAGTTGACCTAGCAGGCAGATGGCGCCTCCTACGAGAAAGGCGGCTATGCACTGCCTTGGAATGTTGCTCCTAGGCGTCAGCTTCCTGACCAGCTCCTGATATTTCCGTCGCTCCCGCGCTTCCTCTGTGGTGATCCTTCCGAATTCTACCATAGCATTATTTCCCCTTCTTCGCCGCGATAGAATGCTTTATGGACCTTCGCAACAAAGGCCCTGTATCTTATTTCGATATCGCTTCTGTTGATCCGATTCAATTCGTTATCCCAGTATCCGCCGGGCAGTTTGCTGCGGCTGCTATCGTTAGCTTCGCTGTGCATTGCTCACGCTCTTGACCGCAACAAAGGCTGCTCCGCTGTACATAGCTTCCGCCCGCTTCGCACACGAGAGGATGACGGCGGAGAGTACCGCAAGCGCCAGGATCACTGCGGCGATAATGACGGCTCTTTTCGATCTAAACATACTCTGTATCCTTTCCGTACTGTTTCGGTACTGCTGATAGTTTGCGGAAAAGGACTTTTTTTATTCGGTTCCTTCTGCTTTATGATTCATCCTCAGTTTATGCAGGATCGCTTTCTCGTTTCTTGAGACCTGAGATTGGCTCAAATCCATCAACCTGCCCGTTTGTTCCTGTGTAAGACAATGAAAAAAACGCAGAACGATCAGTTTCCTCTCGTCCGGAGACAGTTCGCCGAGCAGCGACTTTACGTAAAGCTGCTCGGCGGAATCCGTTTCAAAATCCGAGTTTGGATCGCGCAGCTCAAATGCGTCGCTCCCCCGCCCTTCGCGATAAACCGAATCGATCTGGACGACGACGGATCCCGATGCGGCAGCTCCTTTCGGGCGATCCGATGGGCCAGGATCCTGACGGAGCGGAAGATTTTTTCTTACGGCAAAGCGTATTTCACCCTCGATAAACTTGAATGCAAAAACGGCAAAATCCACGCCGAACGAGGGATCGAATCGGCGGGCGGCTTTGGTAAGGCCCAATGCGGCGGCCTGGCGGAGATCGTCGAACGGAAGCCCGCGGCCGAGGAATCTGGACGCCGCTTTGTACGCGTACGGAAGGTATGCTTCGGTAAGCCGATCGGCTTCATTCGCCGGATCCGGAACGCTGTTACCGGCATCCATTGACGGCGTCCTTTTCGGCGGCGCTGCATGGTGCGGAAAGCAGCTTTTTCATGCGCACCCTGGTCCCTTCGCCCGGCTTTGATTCCACCGAGAGCCTGTCCATAAAGGCCTTCATGACTGCAAATCCCATGCCCGATCGTTCGCCCTCATCGCCGGTCGTAAAGAATGGCTGCATGGCCTGCTCAACGTCCTCTATGCCGCAGCCGCTGTCGCTTATAAGCACGGTCAGCGCATTGCCGCGCAGCCAGCATTCCATCGAGACGATCCCTATCGTATTCCTGTAACCGTGAACAATCGCATTTGTGACCGCTTCGCTGACGGCCGTGCGGACGTCAGCAAGTTCCTCCACCGTCGGATCGGTGCATGCGATAAACGCGCCGATGACCGAGCGCGCCAGCGCTTCGTTTCGCGGAATGCTCAAAAACTCCATCCTGATGTGATTCATCATCTTGCTTTACCTCCGCGATCCTGTCCCGTAAGCGTGTAGATGCCGGCGATCCTGAGAACTTTTTCAACATCCGGCTTTGCGTTAGAGACAGCAAAGCCCGCCCCGATGCTTCTTGCGAGCTTGTATCGCCCGAGCAGTATCCCTATCCCCGAACTGTCCATGAACGATACGCCTCCGAGATCTATCGAGACAAGACCTACATTCCTCCGCTTGCTTATCTCGCCGTCCATGAACGATCTTATCCGTGCCGCGCGCGACTGATCGATCTCGCCGTCGAGCTTGATGATCAGATTGTTTGTTGCTTTATCAAAGACTGCTTTCATCGCTGCTCCCGATTCTTTTTCTGATTTCAGGCAGAGAACAAATAAGCTTCCGTGCCCTTGTTTCCTGCATCGAAAAAAACGAGCGTATGTCGAAAGGCGGCTTCTTGCAAAACAAGTCAAAATACGCTATTATAATAACAACGAAAAGCATTGGCGGCTTAATTGAAGCGGGAATACCACGGAGAGAAAATGGAACGAACGGTTTTCAGATTCAACAACAGAAATGAAGAATACAGCGTGCTGATCAGCGAGCGGTTTAAGGAGTTGATACCGGAAGCGGCGGCAATGCTGAAAGGGCATAGAGCGCTCGTTTTGACCGACGGTATAACCGCCGGTCTGTATCTTGAAGGTATCTGCGGCGCTCTCTCCGATTACGGTATCCCTGCCGATACATTTATCATCGATCCGGGCGAGACAAGCAAGAGCCTCAATACGCTCGGATCCGTACTCCGCTTTCTAGTTTTAAACAGCTATAAAAAAACCGATTTTATTATAAACCTGGGCGGCGGAGTCGTCAGCGATCTGGGCGGCTTTGCCGCGTCCGTATACATGCGGGGCATGAACTGCATCAATATCCCCACCACGCTGCTCGGAATGGTCGACAGCTCGATGGGCGGCAAGACGGCGATAGATTTTGAAGGCGTCAAGAACATTCTGGGGACCGTGCATCAGCCTTCGCTCGTGCTCTGCGCAACGGAGTTCCTCACATCGCTCGATGAGGCGCAGATCCGCTCGGGCTGCGGCGAGATCCTCAAGTATTCGCTTATATGCGGCAGGGATCTGCTTAAGGGATACGAATCGACGGGCGCTGTTTCCGCCGAAGTGATCTTCGAGTGCTGCTCGATCAAACGCGATCTCGTATGTGCGGACGAGTTTGACAAAGGAATAAGGCACATACTGAACCTCGGACATACCTTCGGACATGCGTTCGAGGCGGCCAGCGGATACGGCCTTGCACACGGAGAAGCCGTGGCGCTCGGTCTGCTGGCAGAAGCAAGGTTCGGCGCGGCGATAGGCGTTTCTTCCTCGGAAACGGCCGACATGATACTGGAAAAGCTGATCAAAATCGGTTTTTCGCCGAATTATGAACGATATGCCGAGAAAGCATCCCGCCTTATTGTTCACGATAAAAAGAGCTCGGGCGGGCGTATTTCGATGCCGTTTATAGGCACGGACGGCAAACCCCGCATCGTAAGCGTTGAAATATCAGACGCCGCCGGTTTTCTCGCCGGATCCGCAGGCTGAAAGCAACCGGGAAATGCAGGAACTGATTGTAAAAGCGAATAAGCTGTCGGGAAGGATAGATCCCCCGCCCTTTAAGAGCGAAGTGATCAGAGTGCTGATCCTTTATGGGCTGTCGGGCGTTAGACCGACTGATGTCATACGAAAGGCCGATAGGCTTTCTGACGACGTCATTTTTGCAATAAATGCAGTGGATACGGCCTTTTTCGATCCGGCTTATAACCCTCAAACAGACAGGCTACCCGTCGGTGGCTCCGCAGCTCTTCTGCGGATGCTGATGCCGATCCTGCTGCTGAAAAACGGATGCGCCGTCTTTAAAACGGACGATTCACTTTACAGAAGGGATCTTTCCCCTATAAGAACTGCGCTCGGCTGCAGCATTATCCTGCACGGAGACGGTATCATAGAGGCGATCGGCACCGTGCCCGAGGGAGTACCGATCGACGTCGACGCTTCGAAGAGCTCTCAGTTTGCAAGCGGATTCCTGCTAGCCGGGGCGCTTGACAGGAACCTTGAAGTAAGGATCAATGACCCGGTTTCCGATCCGTACATTGAGCTTTCGCTTGAGTGCCTGCGAAGATTCGGGATAATCCCGACAGAAGACGAGGGGATCTATTCGTTTTCCGGCGGGCTCAGCGCTCCGCGGGAATATTGCTTCGAACCCGACGGCTCGTATGCGGCGAATTTTATTGCCGCAAACTATTTAATAAACGGAGAAAAGGACGCTCCGATTGAAGTGCATACCGAGGGATCGTTTTTGAACCCGGATCTTGGCATTTCTGAGCTTCTTGACAGGGATGAGGTATCCGTTAAGGACACGCCCGACCTATTCCCTCTGCTCGCGGTATGCGCCCTTAAAAGGGATCGCTCCACCGTCATACGCGATACCGGGCGGCTTAGGGACAAAGAGAGCGACCGGATAATGTCCACTGCCTCAATGCTCGAGTCTCTCGGCGGGAGGATGGAAGCGTTCGACGATCACGTTGTGGTCCACGGCTGCGAGGGCAGTCTGCACGGTGGCATTGTCCGTTCTTTCGGCGATCACAGGATCGTCATGGCGGCCGCTGTGGCTTCGCTGATGTGCTCCTCCCCCGTTATCATTCGCGGCGCCGACGCCGTTAAGAAGAGCGCGCCGCAGTTCTTTGAAGATTTTCGCTCCCTTGGAGGCTGTGTTTATGAATACGATAGGCAACGCTCTTAAACTGACCGTATTCGGCGAATCGCATTCCGCTGCGATAGGCTGCGTGATCGACGGACTGCCCGCCGGTTTCAGCATGGATCTTGACGCGATACGCTTTGAACTGAAGCGCCGTGCGCCGAGGAGCTCGCCCGAAAGCACCGAACGGAACGAGGATGACGATTTCGAGATCCTTTCGGGGCTTCTACGCGGCAGGACCACCGGAAGCGCGCTTGCTGCCGTGTTCAGGAACAAGGACGCGAGGAGCGGGGATTATGCCTTTGATTTCGCGCGTCCTTCACACGCGGATCTGCCCGCATTCATTAAGTACCGCGGCTATAACGACCGCCGCGGCGGAGGCGCATTCTCCGGGCGGCTGACGGCGCCGACGGTATTTGCGGGCGCCGTTTGCAAGCAGCTGCTTAATAAAAAAGGGATCGAGGTGTTTTCGCATATCGCTTCAGTCGGCAGTATTGCGGACGAGCGCTTTGATCCTTTGATGAAAGAGAAACCGATGCTCGACCCCATGTTCCCGCTGCTGGATCCGGACCTGAAAAACAGGATGACCGGGTTGTTTAGCGAGCTTAGGGAATCGGGAGACAGCACAGGCGGAACTGTGGAATGCGCGGTCCTCGGCTTGCCCGCAGGTATAGGAGAACCGCTGTTCGGCAGCCTTGAAAGCGCGATCTCGAATATCGTGTTTGCCGTTCCGGGCGTCCATGCGATAGAGTTCGGCGCGGGCTTTGCGCTTTCCGGCATGCTCGGCTCCGAGGCCAATGAT
>JAEEKE010000001.1 GCA_016282255.1 Bacillota bacterium | reverse complement strand
CCCCGTCGTCGCGGACTCCATATCCTTCGCTCCTCCTCTCCGCAAAAGACCACGCTCGGCTCACCTGTTCGCTTGCAAGCGCGCTCACGACGGTTCGCTGTCGCTACCACTCTTTTGCGGTTTTCTCATTCTTCCGCGGACTCCATATCCTTCGCTTCCTCGCAGGCTCGAAAGCTCACTCATTCCGTCGCTCCTCCTCGTAAACTCCCCATTTGTATGACAAATGAGGAGTTTAATGATGTTTGCCATTACGGGCAAATGATGCTGCCTTCGGCAAATGATGCTGCCTGCGGCAATGATGTGTGCCTGCGGCACATTAACTGCAAAGCCGTATTATAAACGCTGGTCCCTTCCTTTATTGTCTTCCCCCCTCTCCTATGGTATAATCATCCCGTCAACCCATCACCCGGAGGTCATCCTATGATAAAGCAAGCCCCAAAGGCGGACAGCGCGCTCCTTGCCGAGCTGGCGCTTCGTATGTGGCCGGACCACACTTTTGAAGAGCTTCGCGATGAATTCGAGGAGCTGATCGAGGGGGAGGATTCCGCCTGCTTTATCAAATACGTCGGCGAAACTCCCGTCGGTTTTGCGCAGTGCGGGCTGAGGCGGGACTACGTCGAGGGGACCGAGACTTCGCCGGTGGGGTACCTCGAGGGCGTCTTCATCCTGGAGGAGTACCGCCTCCGCGGCTATGCAAAAGAGCTCCTTCTCCGCTGCGAGGAATGGGCGAAGGAAAAGCGCTGCCGGGAGTTCGCCAGCGACTGCGAGCTCGATAATATCGGGAGCCTCAGGTTCCATCTCGCGGCGGGCTTTGAAGAGGCGAACCGCATCATCTGCTTTAAAAAGCGCATCTAAGCGGCCGATACGAGGCCTTATGAGGGAAACATATGCTGGATAAAACCGGATTCGATCTTTGGGCGGACGGGTATGACAGGGCCGTCGGCCTCTGCGACGAGGAGAAAGCCTATCCGTTTGCCGGATACAGGGAGGTGCTCGCAGGCATCTACAAAACCGTCATGCAAAAGCCGGGCGCTGTCGTGCTCGATCTGGGGTTCGGCACGGGCACGCTGACTTCAAAGCTCTATGAAAACGGCTGCACCGTATTCGGGCAGGACTTCTCGGACGCGATGCTCGAGCTCGCCCGGGAAAAGATGCCCGGCGCGCAGTTGTTCCGGGGGGATCTCACCCTGGGTCTGGCCGAGCCGCTGATGGAGCGGCGCTATGACTTCATCATTGCGACCTACTCCCTGCATCATCTGATAAACGAGCAGAAGCTCCCCTTCCTGCGCCTCCTCTGCGGCCTGCTCGATGCGGACGGAAGGATACTGATCGGCGACGTTGCGTTTGGGACCGAAGCGGAGCTTGAGCAATGCCGACTGGAAGCGGGCGACGAATGGGACGATGAGGAGAGCTATTTCGTGGCGGACGAGCTGAGGCGGGCGTTCCCGGAGCTTTCCTATACGCCGCTGTCCTTCTGCGCGGGCGTCATCTCCCTGCCCCGATAGCCTTCGTTCTATAAAGCACGGCCCGTGAAAGCACTCACGGGTCTTTCCTTAATGAGCCGATCCGCGGCGCTCCCTTTTTAAAAACCGTTTCGGGCTTGATAAAACCGCAATATAGAGTATGCCGTCGGTTTTTCGGACAAGGCGCGCGCGGCCCCGCTGTTGATTCGAACCGGCTCCATCGTGTATAATCGATCATAAGGGAACATGGGCCTTGTTTTCCGAAAAAACAAGAAAGGATATAGACCAGCATGGGCAGGGAGATCAGAGGAAAAAACATCATACTGCGCGAACAAAGGGAGGAGGACGCCCCGTTCTACGCATATTGGTTCAATCAGCCGCAGGTGATGTTTCAATGCGGCTTTGAGAAGCCGACCGACGAGGAGGAGGTCAGGGCGCTCATCACAGGCAGCCACCGGTCGGAGGATTCGGCCTGGTTCACTATCACGGATCTTGACGGCAATATCCTCGGCGAGACGGGGCTTTTGCGCATGTTCCCCGCGTGGCGCCAAACGGACCTCACCATCATCATACCCGACCCGGCGGCGCAGCATAGGGGCTATGGTACGGAGGCGATAAGCATCATGCTCGATATGGCCTTCAAAGAATACGGGATGCACCGCGTCTCGATCGGCGTGGTCGCCCTGAATACGGACGCGCTGAGGTTCTACCGAAGGATAGGCTTCAAGCAGGAGGGCGTATTGGAGGAGGCGTATTATTACAACGGCGAGTACAGCGATTTCATCATGATGCGGATACTGAGCCGCGAGTGGATAAAGGACTGACCAACGCTTAGAAAAAAAACGCATCCCGGCCGATCAGCCGGGATGCGTTATGATTTCGGATCGTTTTTAGCGCTTCATGTGCTTTGCGCCGCAAGCATATCCTCCTCGCTGACTATCTGAAACTGCGTAAAGCCGCTCCCGTTCTTATCGGAGCGCCACACGGCGTAGATGTAGAAGACCCTTTCCCCGAACTCGACCCTGTACTGGCCGTTATAGACCTCGGCTCCGCCGAACAGGCCCTTCGAAACGTTCCATTGCTGCCGCTCGGCGCTGTAATCGGCGGTGACGGGGAAATAGCCGAAGATCGCCTCCGCCGCGGCGTCATAGGTCTCCCGGTCCGCTGCGCCGGGGTAGATCATCGAGAACGAGCGCTCGGCGTCGCGCGCGGCGTCCGCATCGATCATCGCCCCCACCTTTTCGTCAAGCAGCTCCGGGCTGCCTGCCGCGCAGCTCGAAAGGCAAACTATGCACGCGGCGGCAAGCAGCATTGCAGCTACGGTTACGATCCTCTTTTTCACGGCTCAGCCCTCCCTTCGTTTTTTATATTATATCACAGGGCTTCGGGCCGTGTCAAAACACCGCTTTACAGACGCCCCCGTTCATGCTATCATCTAAAGTGATCCGGGAAAAAAGAGGGACCGGCATGCGCAAAGCATACAAAAGCCCGGCCCTTTTGAAGGTGGGAGGCGGAAGGATGAAGCTGCGCATAATCGGCCCGAGCGGCTCGGGCAAGACGTATCTCGCCGAAGCGCTCTCCGGCAGGCTCGGGATACCCGCCTATGACCTCGACGGCATTCTGTGGGATAATTCAGGCATGCGTTCCGGCATAAAGCGGGACGCGGCCGAGCGCGACGCGCTGTTTTCCGGGCTCGTCGGCAGGGATGATTGGATCATCGAGGGCGTGCAGTATTCGTGGACCGGGCGCAGCTTTTCGGACGCCGACGGGATCATCCTGCTCGATCCGCCGCGCCTGCTCTGCCGCATAAGGATAGTAAGGCGGTTTCTGAAGCGAAAGCTCAGAAGGTCGAGCCGCCGCAACGAAAGCCTCGATTCGCTCGTCAAGCTCCTTAAATGGACGGGCAAGTTCTACCGCGTCAACCTGCCGGAGATTAGAGAAGCGCTTGAGCCGTATTCTCAAAAGACTATCGAGCTGAAAACAAAGAAGGAGATCCGCGCTTTTTTAGTGCGGGCAAAGGAGGAAAAATGGCCTCAAGCAAGGAATACCTGACCTTCCTGTTAGAGCAGCTATCCCCGCTCGGCGGCGTTTCGGCGCGGGCGATGATGGGGGAGTACCTGATCTATTACCGCGGCAGGCTCGTCGGCGGCATATACGACGACCGCTTTCTGATAAAGCCTACCGAAGCCGCGCTCCGGGCCATGCCGAACGCCCCGCGCGAGCTGCCGTATGAGGGCGCGAAGGAGCTGCTGCTCGTTGAGGAGGTCGACGATCGGGACTTCCTCTGCCGCCTGATCCCCGCCGTCGCGGCGGAGCTGCCCGATAAAGCGCCCCGCACAAAAACAAAACCGGCCCAAAGCCGGTAATGCCCGTATAGAGGAGGTACATATGCTTAAAAACAAGATCATTCCCTTCGTGCTGTTCGTCCTGCTCGTCATCGGCTTTTGGAACCTTGCGGACTTCCTGTTCACAAAGTTCATCGTGCGCGGGCAGTATCAGTTCCAGACGGTTTACGACCTGCTGATCCCGCTCACCGTCGGCGCCGTCATCGGCGCGGTCACTATCTTCAGGAAGGACGACTGATCTCATTGAGTGCCGCGCGGTACCGCTTTTCCATCTCCTCAAGGTCGAAGTCAAGGAAAAACGGGCGCAGCTTTTCATAGAATTCAACGAGCTTTTCGGGGGCGGCGAACACGATATCGCAGCCCCTGTCGTCGTAGACGGAGAGGATGCACTCGTTTTCGAACGAAACGAGGCCGACCTCTAAGCTGTTCTCGCTTGCGATCTGCGCCTCGATCAGCGCCGCGTCGTCAAAGCCCCGACCGTCGGAATAGCAGACTATGCGGTCCCTGCGCACCGAATCGCGGTCGGGATCGTCCTCGTCAAGATAGCTGCCGAGGCCTCTTATGCTGACGTGGCGGTACCGAAGCATGCTCTCAAGCAGGAAGCGGAGCGCGCGCGTCTCCTCCCCGATCCGCGCCTCCATCGCCGCTTCGGCGCCGGAAAACACGTTCTCCTCGGCCTCGCCGCTGTCCGACCAGTCGTACATCCAGTAGTTGAAGATCATCGCGTCCGCGCCGCGGGGCAGCAGCAGCGCGCGTATCGCCTCCGCCCTCCGCCGGGCTTCCGTAAGGTATTCCTCGGGCGCGGCGCCCCTGCCCAGCTCGCAGCGCAGCGCAAGCGGGTTGTTGTAGAAATACGGCTGCAGATAATCGTTTTCGGGGTCGAGGATCAGCGCCTCGATCCGGCTTTTTTCAGCGCACACGGCGGTTCGGCTCCTTTGGCGGTTTCGGGCTTTGCCCGCTCCGATTATACCCCAAAATGCGGCACTTCGCAAGAAGACCCCCGCCCGGGGCTTGATTTACGGGGCCCGCGCCGCTTATAATATGCAGGGACTATGGCACAGAGGATCATCCACTATCTTATAGGCGAAAAGCTGCTCGACCGGATCCCGCACGCGCTGCGGGAGGGCGGCTTCGACGCGCGCTTTCGCATGGGGAACCTCCTGCCGGACGCCTACGATTGGGACGGCCCGGACCTTCCGCCCCGCAGGCTCACCCATTTCGTGTTCACCGATGAAAGCGGCGACAGGTATTCGGATTTCGGCCGCTTCCTCTCCCGCTATCGGGAAAGGATCCCAAAGGACGGGCTGTACCTCGGCTACTATCTGCACCTGATCGAGGACGCGTGCTTCCGCGTGTTCTGGCATTCGCAGGACCTCGACGCGCGGCTGAAAACGAAGGAGGACGTCAGCTTCCTGCACCGCGATTATCATATCCTCAATAAGTATCTCATCGAAAAATACGCGCTCGAAAACCGGCTCGAGCCGATCGAAGGCTCTGAGAACGAGGCCCTGGACGAGATCCATCCCTTCCGTGCGGGGGAGATGCTTTATGAGCTCGCCGCCGATTTTCTCGACCGCACGGCGGGCGAACCGCGCTGGTTCACGCCCCGCCTCGCGGATGAGTTCCTGGCCTTTGCACTGCCGATCTGCACCGACGCGCTCGAGAGGCTCCTCTCCGGCGCCGAGCCGCTCGACCCGCATTCGCTGCATTGGCGTCCCACGGCATAGCCGAGAACCGACGGCAAAATCACCCGATTTGAATCCGCTGAATCGGCGCTCCGCAAATATGGCCGAAAACGGCGGCAAGAATCGCCGCTTTGGATCCACCCTATGGCGCCCCGCGGCACGATCGCGCGGCTTCGCGGATGAACTCGCGGCCTTCGCCCTGCCTGCACCGACGCGCTTAAAAGGCTCCTTTCCGGCGCCTAACGGCACGATCGACCGGCTTCGCCGAAATTCGCTCTATTTGCATATTGCATTTTGCCGCACACAGTGCTATAATACCAAAACACGGGGATGTGGCTCAGCAGGTTAGCGCGCTTCGCTCACATCGAAGAGGTCGGGGGTTCGAGTCCCTCCATCCCCACCAAACTCCGGGTTTTATTGACCCGGAGTTGTTTTATTCAGCGTGTCTGAAATTCCATGATCATAAGGCTTTTTTGAAGGCTCATATATGCGCGCGGATCAGCTTGGGATCACCAAAAGCAGGATGCGCTGCACACCGGCTGCACACGGCTCCCAAACCAGATGTCAAGGGGACGGTTCTCTTGACAACATTCGAAATGCCTGATAAAATGCCTGAGATGTGATGAAAATGCCGAGACAGGCGAGAGCTTATAGCGAGAGCGGATATTATCATGTAATCAACAGAGGAATCGGCAAGCAGGTCCTGTTCGAAGAAGGGGATGATTACCAAGCATAAGTTGTCAAGAGAACCGTCCCCTTGACACTTTAGGACACGTTAGGAGCGGAATTGGCACAGCGGATGATACATTTCCTTATAGGCGAGCTGCTTATCGCCGGGGCATGGCCGGAAGCGGACGCGGAAGCGCTCCGCCGGTTCCGGCTGGGCAATCTGCTGCCCGACGCCTATATCCCGGAGACGCCCGACCACGCGCTGCGGCGGCGCACGCATTTTATAACGGATATCGGCGAAAACGGTCGGTTTTCGGACTTTGAGCGGTTCCTTCGGATGTTTCCCGGCCGCGTGCCAGGGGATG
>JAEEKE010000002.1 GCA_016282255.1 Bacillota bacterium | reverse complement strand
TTCGTTTGCCATAGTGAAATACCCCCTTGAAAGCCGGGCCGGAGCCCGTACATATTATTATAGCATGTTATTCGTTTTGTGGCAAACAAATGCGAATGAAACGCCTCCGGCCGCGTGACCGAAGGCGATGTGGATCGTATGGTTTTTGTTGCTGCTCGCGCTCACTCGATCGAAAGGACCGTGTAGTCCTCCGCCTCGACGGCGGCTTTGAGCGCTTCGTCGGCGACGGGGGCGCTGAGGATCACGGCCGCCCTGCCCGAAACATGATCCGCTTCGGCATTCTCGACGCCCGGCAGCGCTTCGAGCGCCGCTTTCACGGCCGCCTCGCAGTGGCCGCACATCATGCCCTCGATCCTGATCGTTCTGCGGATGACGGTTTCGGAAGGGGCTTCCTCCTTCGGGCTTCCGGCCGAGACGATCCCATCGAGCGCCTCCTCCGAAACGGGCTTCGCCCTCCGGTCGTGTTTCGCGTCATGGGGCTTGACGAGGTTCAGCCGCAGCGCGTTCATGCACACGCAGAAGCTCGAGAGCGCCATCGCCGCGGCGCCGTACATCGGCTTCATCTCCACGCCGTAGAGGCCCATCGCGAGCGGGATGCAGACGGCGTTGTAGAAGAACGCCCAGAAGAGGTTCTGGTGGATATTGCGGATAGTGGCGCGGCTGAGCCTTATCGCCGCCGTCACGTCCGAGAGCCGGCTCTTCATCACCACGATATCCGCCGCGTCGATAGCGACGTCCGTGCCCGCGCCGATCGCGACGCCGTTGTCCGCCACGGTGAGGGCGGGCGCGTCGTTGATGCCGTCGCCGACCATGGCGACCTTGCCGAGGGCCTTAAGGCTCCTTATGACCTCGGCCTTGCCGTCGGGCAGCACGCCGGCGACGACCCTGTCCACGCCGGCCTCAAGGCTTATCGCTTTAGCGGTGCGCTCGTTGTCGCCCGTCAGCATGACGGTCCTTATGCCCATGCCGCCGAGCTCGCGTATCGCCTCGGCGGAATCCGCCTTTATCGTATCGGCGACCGCGATAAGGCCGATCAGCGCGCCGTCAAGCGCGAAGAGAAGCGGCGTCTTCCCCTCCTCCGAGAGGCGGTCGGCCGTCTCGGCGACTTCCTTTGAAACGAGGCCGAGCGAGGAGAGATACCTTTTGCTGCCGCCGATAAGCGCCTTGCCGCCGAGCCTTGCCGAAAGGCCGCTGCCGGGCAGGGCCGCGAAATCCGTCGTTTCTTCGAGCGAAAGGCCCTCCGCCGCGGCGGTCACAGCCCCGGCGAGGGGATGCTCGCTGTTCTTTTCAAGCGAGGCGGCGAGGCGGAGGAGCGTTTTTTCATCCGTGCCGAAGGGCAGCACGTCCGTCACCTTCGGGCTCCCCTCGGTGACGGTGCCGGTCTTGTCGAGCGCCACGATCTCGGTCCTGCCCGCGCCCTCCTGCGCGGCGGCGGTCTTATAGAGGATGCCGTTCCTTGCGCCCACGCCGCTGCCGACCATGATCGCGACGGGCGTAGCGAGGCCGAGCGCGCAGGGGCAGCTTATGACCAGCACCGAGATGCCGCGCGCTATCGCGAACGAGAACGGGCGGCCCGCGATCAGCCAGCCGACGACCGTGAGCACGGCTATGCCGATCACCGCGGGCACGAATATGCCCGAGACCTTATCCGCGATGCGGGCGAGCGGCGCCTTGGTGGCGGCCGCGTCGGAGACGGTTTTTATTATCTGCGCAAGGGTCGTATCCTCGCCCACGCGGGTCGCGCGGCATTCGATACAGCCCTGTTGGTTCATCGTCGCGGCCGAGACCGCGTCGCCCTCGGCCTTGTCGGCGGGGATGCTCTCGCCGGTCAGCGCGGATTCGTTGACCGCGGTGGACCCCTTTATTATCACGCCGTCGACCGGTATCTGTTCGCCCGGGCGGACGATGAAGATATCCCCGGCCGCGACCTCCTCGATGCCGACCTCGGTCTCGACGCCGCCGCGGAGCAGCACGGCGGTCTTCGGGGCGAGCCGCATAAGGCCCTTGAGCGCGTCGGTCGTGCGGCCCTTGGACATGGCCTCGAGCATCTTTCCGACGGTTATCAGCGTGGGGATCATCGCGGCGGACTCGAAATAGAGGTTCATGCCGTATTTCATCACGGTCTCGTGCTCCATCCTGCCCTGCGCGAGGATCATCAAAAAGAGCTCCGCCAGGGAATAGACGAACGATGCGGTCGAGCCGAGGGCCACGAGGGTATCCATATTCGGCGCGCCGCGGAACAGCGCCGTAAAGCCCGAGGTGAAGAATTTGCCGTTGATGATCATCACGGCCGCGGCGAGCAGCAGCTCGAAGAGGCCGAGGAAGACGTGGTTGTCGAACGCCTTGGGAGCCGGCCAGCCCCACATGCCGTGCCCCATCGAGAAATACATCAGCACCAGCAGGATCGGCACCGAGAACAGCAGGCGCCTTTTGAGCTTTGGGGTCTCGCGGTCCTTCAGCGCCTCCGCGTCCGCCCAGGAGGGGGCGCCGGAAGCGGCCTTCTTTTCATTTGCCGCGCCTTTTATCGAGGCGCCGTAGCCGGCCTTCTCCACGGCGCGGATGATATCGCTTTCGGAGGCCGTGCCTTCGACGCCCATGGAATTGGTAAGCAGGCTGACCGAGCAAGAGGTCACGCCCTCCACGCCGGAGACCGCCTTCTCAACGCGCGCGGAGCAGGCGGCGCAGCTCATACCGGTAACGTTAAATTGCTTCACTGTCCCTTCCCCCTCACTTCATCAGCTTTTTCAGCGTTTCCATCAGCTCGCCGGCCGCGTCCTCCCGGCC
>JAEEKE010000020.1 GCA_016282255.1 Bacillota bacterium | reverse complement strand
TCGTAGCCGATATCGAGCACGACGTCGCGCACGAGCTTGGGGATATCGATGTAGCAGCTCGTGGTGACCTCGCCCATTACCATGACCATGCCGGTGGTCGCGCAGCATTCGCAGGCGACGCGGGAGCCGGGGTCGTTGGTCAGCATTGCGTCGAGCACGCTGTCGGCGATCTTATCACAGACCTTATCGGGATGCCCCTCCGTTACCGATTCGGAGGTGAAGAGACGTTTCATTTCCATAGTGATTCCTGACCTTTCGTTTGATGAACGGCGGCGAAGCGCCGATCATTCCTTTTTATCTTCATCCGCCTTGATGACACCGAGGCCGTGGCGGTAGAGCTGGCGGTTGTCGAGCGCCCAGAGCCTGTCGGTGAAGGCGCCGATCTCGACGCCCGAGAGCGCGTCGAACATTTCAAAGAGCTTTGCGTCCAGCGTATCCACGGTGGAGACGATCTCGGCCTCCGGGAACATGGGCGGCTTGGGCGAACCGAACTCCGGCACGCCGTGGTGCGAAAGCAAAATGTGCTCAAGCAGCATCGCCTTGCTTTCGGAAATGCCCAGCTCGATCGCCGCGGTGCGGATCATCGAAACGCCGAGCGTGATATGCCCGAGCAGCTGGCCCTCGACCGTGTAGGCCGACGCGAGCCCGAGGGGGCCGACGTCCAGCTCGACGGTCTTCGCGATGTCGTGAAGGATCACGCCCGCGTAGACGAGGTCGGAGGAGAGCTCGGGATCGAGCTTTGAATAGACCTCGACGAGCTTTTTCGCGACGGAGAGCATGGTGTGGGTGTGGTACATCAGCCCGCCCTTATGCGCGTGGTGCAGGCGCACGGCGGCGGGATAGCGCTCAAGGCGCGCCTTGTTGGTGCTGAGCAGATAGCGCGTTAAGGAGCGGAGCTCGTCGTCCGCGAAGGTATCGGCGAAATCGTAGAGCTCCTTGAAGAGCTGCTCGCCGTTGACCGGCGCCTCGGCGACGACGGAGGAAAGCTCGACCTCGTCGGTCTCCTTGAGCTTGCGGATGCGCTCGATCTTGAGCTGCTCGGTGTCGCGGTAGAGATTGATCGTGCCGCGGACCTTGATGATCTCGCCGCTCGAATACGAGCCGTGGGCGGCGGGCTGATAGTCCCAGAGCTTGGCGTTGACCTCGCCCTCGGCGTCCGCGAGGACGAAATCAAGATACTCCGCGCCCTTGACGTTGACCTTGAGCTGGACGCTCTTGACAAGGCAAAAGCCCTCCACCTGGTTCGTGGCGTTGTTGATCACGTTGGATAAAAGCTTCATTCTTCCCATAATACTGCTCCGTTTCGCGGGTTTGGCGTTGATATCGGGTCAAAAAGGCTTATCGGCCGTCGAAGCGTTCCACCGAATAGATGCGGACGCTCTCGCCGTCGTCATTGGGTCTTAACGTCATGATAAGCTCAGCCAGCACGCCGGAGCCGTCCCTGAGCTCCACCTTGGCGGTATAGCCGCCGTCGGCGTCCTCGGTAAGCGAGGTGAGCTCGGACGAGGTAACGGCCGAGGGCTTGACGCGTACGTAATAGCTGCTGCCCGAGTAGTAGTAATCCTGCGAAACGTCGGAACGCTTGCCGGTGCGCAGCACGGGCTCGACGCCGAAATACGCGCCGAGACGCTTATCGGACTGCTCCGCCGGGATGCTCGCAAAGCCCGAATCGTCCGCGGTCAGCTCGTCGTTGTAGAGCCAGTAGACGTAGGCCTCGATCTTGGTCATGCTCAGGACGTTCTGCTCATCCCACAGGTCGCCGCTCTCCTGGAAGGCTTCGGCGATATCGAGGATGGCCTGCTTCTGTTTTTCGTTCGGGAAGGGCCCGGCCGGCGCGGGGGTGGGATCGCCCCCATTGGGGTCCACGATGCTGCGGCAGGCGGCGAGGGCCAAAGCCGAGGCAAGGATGAGGACGCCCGCGAGCAGCAGGCAGATGCGGCGCGAAAGGCGCGGCGAGGTTCTGGTCATATTACGCATAAAGGTTTTCCGTTCGATCGATATTAGCGTGAGCGCAGACTCCGCTAAATTATAGTTTACCACATATCCGGCATTTAGGCAATATGAAAAACGCCCGGAGCTGCACGGGTCCGGACAAAACGATGCGGAAAACCTTCACGGCACGAGAGGATCGAGCCCGGAAAGGTCGTAGGTCCTGAAATAGACGAAGCGGTCGCCCGCGGTGGTGACGACGACGTTGTCCTCGCCGCTCGAGCAGTGCGCGATCAGCGGCGCTCCTGAAGAGGTGAAGGCCACCACTATGCCGACGTGGTTGCTTGAAGCGCCGGGATAGGCGTTGAAGAACGCGATGTCGCCGAGCTTTACATCGGCTTTGTCTATCTCCGAAGACTGCATCCACTGGTTCCAGGTGCCGTCGCCGATGGTCCCAAGGAGCTTTGCCTTGCCCATGCCGGTCTGCGCGTAGCACCAGGTTACGAAGCCGGAGCAGTCGAGCCCGAAGGGGCGCACGGTGCCGCTCGTGCTGTTGCCCGTGCCCGTCACGGTCTTTGGCACGCCCCATTCGGGGCATTCGCCGACCTCGTAATACTTGCCGCCCCAGAAATAGTGCACCTTTCCCACAAGGCCGAGCGCTGCCTCCACGGCGGTGCGGCGGAGCGGGGAATCGTATTCGTTCTTTAAGGCGCAGCGAGCGATCTCGCGCTGGGTGAGCACGCGGTAGCTTTTGCCGCTCCTGTCGGTAAGCAGGAGCACGGCGGCGCAGCCTATGAGGAACAGCAGCATCAAAAAGGTGCGGACCGCGGGCTTGAGCCGCCTCCCCCGCCCTTTGGTGCGCTTCACGGTATTCCTTTTTCGGGCATTATTCCCCATGATCCGGCACTCCTTTACACTGATTCTATCATGCGCGGCGCGCGGAATCAAGCCCCCGAAAGGCCCTGCAGGATTATGTCAAAAAACGCAACGAAAATGTCATTTCGGTGCACCCCGGTTTTTTGTTCTTATTTATAAGTATTTCGGCAATTTATGCGTTTTGGCGGGCCGGGGAGGATATAGTTATTGAAAACGCGGTATTTGGATGGTATAATTATATGGGAAAAGCCGGAGAAAGCGCAGGAAAGGCGCTCCGGAAGGTCCCCTAAAAAGCATCAGGGCAGAGCATACGCGCTGCCGAAGTTTTCCGGACGGAGGGTAACGAAATGGCGGAAACTCAAAGAACAGTCGAAAAGCGGATCCGTTCCGCATGGCCCTTCCTGATCGCGGCGATCGCCGTGGTCGTGTTCGGGCTGATATTCCCGCTCTACCGCATCTGGGGCATACTGCTTACGGCGGCGCTCGCGGTCGGCGCCTACTTTATATCGAAGAAGCTGTTCCCCGACCGCATCGAACAGGTCGAGGTCGCGCCCGAGTACAAGACCGGCATCGCCGAGCTCGACGCGGCGCTTACCGAGGCCGACGCGCACATCGTGGCACTGAGGAAGCTCAACGAGCGCATCCCGAACCCGAGGATCACCGCCTCGATCGACCGCATGGTCACCGCGGGCGACGCGATCCTGCAGGAGCTCAACAGGAACCCGCAGAAGGCGCGCAGCATGCGCCGGTTCCTGACCTATTATCTGCCCACGGCCGAAAAGCTGATGTCCGGCTACGCGATGCAGCAGGACGCCGCCGTCTCCGGAGAGAACCTCAACGAGATCAAGAACCGCATCGAGAACAACTCCGAGACGATCGCGAAGAGCTTCGAATCCAGCCTCGATTCGCTCTACGCGGGCGAAGCGATCGATATCAGCGCGGATATCTCCGTGCTCGATTCGATGGTCAACGGCGCGAACAACCTGGGCGGAAGGAAATGATCCGATGCGTTTTCGGCCCCGCAAGGTCAACCGAGCCGGCCCGATAAGCGTTATTATAATGGAAATAAAACCGAATACCACCATTCAGAAAGGAAGATACAGAAATGGAAGAGAAGAAGACCTACATCCCCACCCTCACCCTCGATCCCGACGCGGCGTTCAAGGCCGAAGAGGTCAAGGAGGAAGCCCCCGTTAAGACCGTTGAGGAACTGATCGTGATCGGCTCCCGTCTCTCCCCCGAGGAGCTCGCCGTTGTGGACGAGTTCTCCAAGCAGATCGACATCAGCAACACCGCGCAGATCATGCAGTACGGCGCGGGCAGCCAGCAGAAGCTCTCCGAGTTCTCCAACAGCACCCTTCAGACCGTGCGCACCAAGGACCTCGGCGAGACCGGCGAGATGATCACCTCCCTCATCGCGGAGCTCAAGGGCTTCAACGACGAGAACGAAAAGAAGGGCCTTCTCAGCTTCCTTCGCAAAAAGGCGGCTCAGATCGACACCCTGAAGATGCGCTACGACAAGGCCGAGGTCAACGTCGAGCGCATCAGCTCCAACCTCGAGCAGCATCAGCTCGTGCTACAGAAGGACGTCGCGCTCATGGATCAGATGTATGAGCGCAACCTCGACTACTTCAAGGAGCTCTCCATGTACATCCTCGCCGGCAAGAAGAAGCTGGAGGAGGAGCGCAGGACCACCCTGGTCGAGCTTCGCGACAAGGCCGAGCAGTCCGGGCTTCCCGAGGACGCGCAGAAGGCGCGCGACTTCGCGGATTCCTGCACCCGCTTCGAGAAGAGGATCTACGACCTTGAGCTGACCCGCAATATCAGCATCCAGATGGCGCCCCAGATCCGCCTGATCCAGAACAACGACACGATGATGGCCGAGAAGATCCAGACCACCCTCGTGAACACCATCCCGCTCTGGAAGAGCCAGATGATCCTTGCGCTCGGCATCGCGCACTCCCAGCAGGCGATCAGCGCCCAGCAGGCGGTTACCGAGCTGACCAACGAGATGCTCAAGAAGAACGCCGAGGCCCTGCATGTGGCGACGGTCGAGGCGGCCAAGGAGAGCGAGCGCGGCATCGTCGATATCGAGACGCTGACCCAGACCAACCAGAAGCTGATCCAGACCATGGACGACGTGCTCAAGATCCAGAAGGAAGGCCACGACAAGCGCATCGCCGCCGAGGCCGAGCTCTCCAAGATCGAGGAACAGCTCAAGCAGAAGCTGATCGAAGTCGTAGGCGGCAACGTCATCGCCGAGACCTCTCAGACCGAAGCCTGAGCCCCGGGAGCATCCCGTCTTTAGGAAAGTCACCCATTCACGCTCTTGCCGGCCCCGTGCCGGCAGGGGCTTACTTTGAAAGCCGCGCCGGGAGTGCGGCGGCAGCAGTTTTGCGGAAAGGAAAAAAAGATGAAAAAGCTTACTGAAAACAGACCCGCGGCTATCGCGATCCTTGTGCTTGTCGCCCTGCTCGCGGTGCCGCTTCTCGGCGGGCTGCGTCTTGCAGGCGACTACCATGCCGCCGCAAGGACCTTTTCCAAGGCAGTCGCCTCCCCCGACAGACACGGCAACGATATCTTCTCCGACACCGATCAGGTCGTGATCGCGGCCGAATCGCTGCTTACCGAGGGCCGGAAGCTCTCCGGCGATTCCACCGCGGCGAAGGAGCGCGCCGACAGGCTCAGGAAAGCCATTGACGACGTCACCGGCGCCAAGGACGCGGCCGAGCGCTACATCAATTATGAAGCGCTCGTTTCCGAGGCGAAGCAGTACTACAACGTGCTGCGCTCGTCTTCCTCCGAATCGTTCGACGTCTTCATGACCGACATCAACTCGCTCACCAGCCGTATCGAGCGCGTCTACAGGCCCGCCTATACGGAATTCACTCAGAAGCGCGAGAAGCTGGTCTCCGGCTTCCCCGCTGCACAGCTCGCAAGACTATACGGAATAGGGGGTGGAAAGTAAATGAAGGCCGGCATCAGGCTCATCGCATTTGCACTTGTAATCGTTTTCGTTATCGCTCTTTCGAATTCGACGCGGTCGAGCGGCAAGAGCGCGCAGGACTACTGCACCGACGGCGCCGGCGTGCTTTCGGAATCCACCCGGGACTATATCACCGAGCGCAACTACAATCTTGAATCCAACTGCAGCGGCGCGCAGATCTTCGTGGTGGTGGTAGGCTCCACCGGCTCGCAGAAGATCACCGAATACGCGAGCGACCTGTTCACCAAAAAGAGGATCGGCTCCGCCGATGAGGACAACGGCGTGCTGATACTGATGGTCACCGACGACCGCGACTATATGATCGTGCGCGGCAAGGGGCTCGACAAGGTCCTCGACTCCGCCGTGCTGACCGAGATCTGCCGTGAGAGGATCGAGCCCTATTTCGGCGACAGGGACTATGACACCGCCGTTCGCGAGACCTTCAAGCGCCTCAACGAGTGCATCTGCACGCACTACGGCGCCGATCCCTACGGCTTTGCCTCCAGCGGGAACGCTTCCTCCTCCGGCTCCGGCCGTCCCGGCGGAGGCGTCCGCGGCGGCTGCACGGGGCTGGACTTCTCCATCGGCGATATCGACTTCGGCAAGCTCACCTTCGCGGCGTGCACCGCCTGCGTCGGCATCGAGCTGCTGACCTCAATCGGAGGTGAAAACTGATGAAGAAAATGAATTATAAACTCAAGGCTTTGATCGCGGTCATCCTCGTGATGCTCGTGCTGATGGGTTCCACCGTTTCGGCGTATACCGTCGTGGAGCCCGACGGCAGCTACTGCATGGACAAGGTCGGCGTCATCTCCGAATCCACAAAGAACTATATCGCCGACCGCAACCGCAACCTCGAGACCAACTGCAGCGGCGCCCAGATGTGCGTGGTGGTGCTTGATTCCATCGGCTACGCGGATATCGAGGAATATGCCTACGATCTTTTCAACACCTGGAAGATCGGCCGCTCGGGCGAGGACAACGGCGTGCTGATCCTGATGTTGATCGGCGATCAGAACTACTGGATCATGCCCGGCACCGGCCTTGAAAGGATACTGACGACCGACGTGCTCAGCGGCGTCATCGACGTGTACTGCGAGCCGAGCTTCGCCGCGGGCGACTACGACACCGCGGTCAAGAAGACCTTCAGCCGCCTCAACGAGCTGATCTGCGGCGAATACGGCAAGAACCCCAACGGCACCGGCTCCGGCAGCGGCGGCTTCATCGGCGGCGGCTCCACCCAGCCCTATAACGGCAGCGGCAGCGTGCCCCCGAGCTCGAGCTGCAGCGATATCCATCTGCCCAACTACTACTCCTGCCGCTCCTGCGGCGCGTGCAGCGCCTGCAATGCCTGCACTGCCTGCGCGGCCTGTTCGCTCGCCTGCGGCAGCTGCGGCAGCTGTTCCAGCATAGGCTCGATCATACTGATCATGATCGCGGTCTACATCGTGATGCAGGTGCTTCGCGGCATGGGCAAGGGCCGCGTCTACCGCAGCAGCGGCGCGCGTCCGCACGTCTACCGCACCTCCGGCCCCGGCTATACCTCGGGTCCGAGGCCCGGCGCGGGCAGGCCCGGCTATACCG
>JAEEKE010000019.1 GCA_016282255.1 Bacillota bacterium | reverse complement strand
GGGAGTGGGCTCGTCGGTGGGTTCGGGAGTGGGCTCGTCGGTGGGCTCGGGAGTGGGCTCGTCGGTGGGCTCGGGAGTGGGCTCATCGGTGGGCTCGGGAGTTACGACGTCGACGATCTCGGTCTGGTCATTGATGGTCTCGTAGGGGATATCCATGCCTTCGCCGTCGAGCGGGAAGTGACGGAACTCGGTCACAACGGGATCGAAATCATACAGGCCTGCCGGTGCGTCGTCCTTCGCGCGGAAGTTGACGGTGAAGAGCGTGCCTTCGCCGGTGAAGCCTTCCTCGGGCATCATGACGCCCAGACGGACGGAACCGGGAATGGTCTCGGTGTCGATGATCACGGCGGCGCCAAGGCCGAGAGCCGCGTTAAGGATATCGCCGTATTCGGCATCGCCGACGACCTCGAACACGGAGGCGTCATACTCGAGGCTGAAGGTCAGGCCGTGAGCCTCGGGATACTCGCCGGTCAGGGTAACGACGACGGGGAATACCTCGCCGCGCTCTACCTGCTCGGGCGAAGTGACGGTGAACAGAGCGATGTCGATGATCTCGACTTCAGCGGGGATCTCCTCGTACGGGATGTCGATACCCTCGTCCATGCCGAGCGGGAAGTAACGGAACTCGTCGACGACGGGATCAAGGTCGTAGATACCGGTGGCGGCATCGTCCTTGACGGTGAACTCGATATCGAACAGGTTGCCGCTGAGATCGAAGCCTTCATCGGGCATCATGATGCCGAGGCTGATGACGCCGGGGTTGGTCTCGTAATCGAGGATGTAGGTGCCGCCGAGGTCGGTGACCTGCTGGAGGATCTCGCCGGGGGTGACGCCGGTCGCCTCGAACGCGGTGTCGTCATAGGTGACGGCCATAGTCAGGCCGTGGGCCTCATAGACGCCGTAGACGTTGACGTTCGCAGTGAAGGTGGAGCCGCGGGTGACCGGGCTGGGAGCGGTGACCTCGAACTCAACGGGCTCGATCTCCATGTCGATGATCTCGACCGCGCCGTCCTGAGTGAAGTACGGGATATCGGTGGGCTCGCCGCCGAGCGGGAAGTTACGGAACTCGGTAACTTCAAGCTCGAGAGGATAAATGTTGTCGATGACCGCTTCATCGGTAACGGTGAGGGCCACGGTGAACAGCTCGCCGTCCTCGGTGAAGGGATCGTTGGGCATGATGACGCCGACGCGGACCGAACCGGGAACGGTGTTGGTGTCAAGGACGTAGGAACCGCCGTTGTCGGCAACGTTCGCAAGGACCGTGCCTTCGAAGATCTCGGAGAGCGCGAACGCGGCGGGATCGTAGTTGAACTGGAGGTTGAGGGTATGGGCCTCAAACTCGCCGTTGACCATGACGGATACGTAGACCGTGTCGCCGATGTAGGAGACGGTGTAGAAGGGCTCTACGTAGAACTCGACCTCATCAACGGAGGGCGGGGTCACGGTGAACGGGACGGTGTAGACCGCGATATTGCCGGAATTCTGGCCGTTCTCTTCGACGAGACCCACAAGGTCCTCGGTGCCGTTGATAAGAACGGTGATATCGTCAATGTTGATGTCTTTAGTGAAAGCCTCCTCCTCGGGGAAGTAATAGCCTTGGTAAGGAGTTACGATGAATACCTGCCTGTATTCGGCGTTCTCGTCGTCGAAGAGCTCTTCGGAGGTCATGACGACATCGTCCTTGAGCCATACGGTCTGGGAGATGTAGTAGTGAGCGTCATCGGGAACGGTGCAGGCGTAGAAGGGCTCTGCATTCCATTCGGGGATCACGAAATCGTTGATCTCGACCAGGGTGATGGGCTCGTCTGCCGGAGGCTCGCTCTGAGGAACGGTGATGTAGTCGATAAGAGCCATGAACTCGTCGCTGCAGTCGTAATGACGGAACGCGACCCTGAGCACGCCGGAGAACTCGGAGAGGTCAACGGTGATCTCGGTCCACTCGGTCGGGGTCTCGCCGCCGATGATCTCGTCGGACCAGGTCTCGCCGCCATCCTCGGATACGTAGACGCCGATGTAGTCGCCGGCCCAGTCTTCATCCTGAGCGCAGACCCAGAACTTGAGCTGATCGCTGACGAACTCGGGGGTGATCATCCAGTTATCGGGAGTGAGCGCGCCCTTCTGCGGATCATAGCTGTTTATGTAGGATTCGGAATATGCGCAGCCCTCGCCCTCATAGGTATAGAGGTAATAGGGACTATCCTCGAAGTTCCAGCCCCAGTTGTAGCCGTCGCCGTCCTGATCGATGAACTCGAAGCCCTGAGCGATGGGGTCGGTCTCGAAGTCCCAGATGATGCCGACAAGGGGCGGGACGGTGGGTTCATCTGTGGGCTCTTCGGTGGGCTCTTCGGTGGGCTCTTCGGTGGGTGCCTCGGTGGGCTCTACCGGGGGTTCGGTCAATTCTGCATTGGGAAGGGTGATGTAGTCGAGCAGAGCCGCGAACTGATCCTCGGTGTCGTAATGACGGAAGGCAACGGTGATCGCTTCGCCCTCGTATGCGCTCAGATCAACGGTGTACTCAACGGGAGTCACGTCCTCGGGAAGGGTCATGCCCCAGATCTCGGTGGACCAGGCTTCGCCGTCCTCGGAAACGTAGAGGCCGATGTACTCTTCGTTGAAGGAGGAGCTGCGGGGATTGAGCCAGAACCTGATCTCGGTGTCGCAGATGAATTCGGGGGTGATCAGCCAGTTATCGGGGGTAAGAGCGCCGACGCCCGACCTGTAGGAATCGGACTTCATGCAGCCGTCGCCCTCGTGATGGTAGTCGAACGTGCCGGCGGGGTTCAGCCATTCCCAGCCGTAGCCGTCGCCGTCAGCATCGATCGAGGTGAAGCCCTGTGCCCAGGGATCGGTCTCGAAGTCCCAGATGATGCCTTCGAAGGGCTCCTCGGTGGGCGCTTCGGTGGGTTCCTCGGTAGGTGCCTCGGTGGGCGCCTCGGTCACCGGAGGAGTCTGGCCGACTATGATGCCGACTTCGTCGACGCAGGCGTAGTCGCCGGTCGGGTTGACGGAGCCGTCCTTCTTATAGCGGAACTCGATGGTGTGCTCACCTGCGGTCAGGTCGTAGGTGTAGGTCTCCCACTCGCTGTGGTTTGCGCCCCACTTCTGAGCAAGGCTGCCGTCGACGTACAGGCGCAGACCGTCCCAATCGTTGGTGTCGCTGCCCTCGCCCATGCTGATGAAGTCAAAGACGAGCTCTTCGCCTTCGAGCGCAGTGTAGGTGAAGGTGATGGTCGCGACGGAGCTCGCTATACCGATGTTGGTGCTCTTGGCGTAGATACGGCCGCCCTCTTCGATGATCTCCCAGGGATAGGCCGCGTCGTTCTCGAAGTGAAGGGGGCCGCCCTCGATGTTCAGCGCCTCGTCAAGAGTGGGGCCTGCCGGGGGCTCCTCGCCCGCGAGCTGGATCAGACCGCTCTCGGTGACGTAGGGGATCGGGGTGGGATCGCCGCCTACGGGAGCATTGGCAAAGGTGATCACGGTGACGGGAAGCTCGATGTCCTCGGCCGCGTCCGCGCTGACGGTGAAGTTCATGGTGAACAGTTCGCCGCTCTGGCTCAGGCCGGTGGTAGCATAGAGCAGGCCGAGCTTGACCTTGCCGGGTTCGGAGGTGGTGTCGAGCGTCTTCATGGTGGCGCCGGAGATAACGCTGCCCTCGACAGCGCTGTCGAGAGTGAGTACCTCGGTGTCGAACTCGACGTACATGTTCATGCTGTGGCATTCGAAGTTCTCGCCGGTGATCGTGACGGGGATCGACACGGAACTGCCGGGTTCGACGTCAGTCACGGTCGCGGCTGCGAAAACGACTTCGCCTTCTGCAGCGACGGGGATGGACACGAGCGAGAGCGCCATCAGAGCCGCAAGCAGTGCTGCAAAGAACTTTTTCATGTTTTTCTCCTTCCAGTTTCGTAAGTCTGAAGCCTCCCCCGAAGGGAACGCTTAGCTTCGTATTTTTCCGGGAAGGGGGTACCTCCCCAGTCTGTTTTATTATATCAAGAGTTTATCAGGATTGCAACAGTTTTTTATATTATTTCAAGCCGTTTTCATGCCATATTTCAGTTTTTCAAGGCTTTAAGGCAAAAAATAAACCCCTCCGCGGGTGCGGAAGGGCTGAAAAACTGGTCTTATCGGCTTATCCCGAGGTCGGAATCGGCCGCAGGGCCTCAGCGGCGCCTGCGTCTTCTCCGCCTGTGCTGTCCTTCTTCAGCGTCCGCCGGCCGGACTTCGGCCCGGGAGGAAAGCTCCTCCCGCCCGAGCTCATCGAGCTCCTGCCGGTAGTTTTCGAGTCTGACCTCGTCGCTGATCTCGAGGCCGCGCTCGCCGCAGAGCCCCTCTACGTGGTGGGTGAACTCGTGGCGGATGATCCTTTCGAGCTCCTCCCTGAGGCGCGCCTCGGGCAGCCGGCCGTAGGTGCGGATGATCGAGCCGCCGTAGAGCATGATGCTGCGGCCCGTCCGCGGGTCGTTCCTGTATTCGCCCAGGATCAGCAGCGGCTGCCTGGGATCGGACTGCGGGTGGACCTTGGTGCGCTCGGTCAGATTGATGCCGCCCTCGAGCGTTTTCATGAATTCAGCCGGGAGCTCGCCGGCGATCTCGTCCGACATCCTCCCGATCTGCGCGAGCTTCTGCTTGAAGCTGTATGAACGCGTTTCGCGCCGTGGCTGTTCCTTCGCGGCCTCCTCTGTTTCGGCCGGAGCCTCTGCCCGCCTTTCCTTCGCGCGGGCGTTCCTGCGGCCGAGCTGCAGCGCTTCCTCGACGCTGCGCACGATCTCCGGCGTCCTATATGACGCAGTCACGGGCGCGGAGGGCGCCTGCTCCCGTTCCTCTCCGGGCAGCGCCGCGAGCATGGCCTCCAGCTTTTTGCGGAATGCGTCGGCAAGGGCCGCCGCGCTTGCGGCGCCCTCCCTCGCGGCGGCGTCGATCGCGCGCCGGGTCTCGTTCGTCTCGTTTTCGGTGAAGGGATCCATCGTTAAGTGAAATGCTTTCCTATTAATTATAATTGATCGATACTGCCGCGGCGCGGACGGGCGCTTATTCCCCGTCGCCGTACTCCGGCTCGGGCTCGACTTCCTGCTCGGGTTCGATTTCCTGCTCGGGCTCCGGCTCCGGTTCCGGTTCGGGCTCCGGCTCCGGCTCGGCCGTTCTTTCGGCGGTCAGCCGGGCAAGGCGTTCGCGCAGCTGCGCTTCGCGCTGGCGGGCGGCCTCGGCGCTGAGCGCCATGATGTCCAGCTCGTTGTGAAGGCGCTCGATCTCGCGGATCACCTCATCGAGGAACAGATCGACCTCGATGACGTCGTATCCCCAGAATGAATGGGAAAAATCCTTTTTTATGATATCGTTTTTGTTCATTTGCTTTTCCTGCTTCGCTTCGTGCCGCAGCGGAGCGGAGAAGACCTCCGCCCCGCCTCGCAGCCCGTGGTTCGGCACCCGCACGGTCAAGAGGGAATGGTTAACACTCGTGATAACCGTCGGCACTACCGATGATATCAATGTTTGCGGGCGCAACAATGAATATCCTCGTGGATACCTTGTAGAGCTTGCCGCCCACAGCGTAGCTTGCGCCGGACAGGAAGTCCAGGATGCGCTGCGCGGTCGCGGCCTCGATCTGTTCCATGTTGACGATGACGGGCTTGCGGTTCCTGAGATTGTCGATGATATTCCGCGTGTCCTCGTGATTGACGGGACGGTAGACGATCATCTTGCCGGTGACGCCGCTCGGGAGATTGACGATGTTGTTCGTCTGACTGCGCCTCTTAACGCGCTCGGGCTCAGTCTCCTGATAGGTCGACATCTCCTCGCTGTACTCAAGTTCCTCCTGCTCGATAGGTTCGGTGGGCTCGGTGATAGCGTTCCAGAACCTTCTTAAACCATTTGCCATATTCGTTTCCTCCTAAGTTGTATTGTTGGCGCTTGGGAAAAAACGCGGTGACAACTCCGCTCCGCTCCTCCCCCGGAAGTCCGGCCTCAGAACGGCTTTGCAGCGGCGCGCGGCCCGAAGATGGCGGAACCTATCCTGACCATCGTCGCGCCCTCGCGTATCGCGGCTTTATAATCCCCGCTCATGCCCATTGAAAGCTCCTCCATCGAAACATTCGGGAGCGAGCGCTCTCCCGCCTTCAGGAACAGCTCCCTCATCCTCGCAAAATACGGCCTTGCCTCGTCCTCACTGCCCGCGGGAGGAACGCACATAAGCCCTTTTACAAGGATGCCGGGCATGTCGGAAACTACCTTAAGCAATTCGGGGAGCAGCGCCGGCGCGACGCCGGACTTCTGTTCCTCCGACCCGATGTTGACCTCGATCAGCACCGGCTGCACGACCTGCCGCTTCACGGCAAGCCTGCCGATCTCCTCGGCGAGGGCGAGCCTGTCCACCGACTGGATCAGATCCGCCTTCCCCACGAGATACTTGACCTTATTGACCTGCAAGGTCCCGATGAAATGCTTTTTCACGCCGTAGGACGAGAAGAAATCGAATTTATCGGTGAACTCCTGCGCGCGGTTCTCGCCGACTTCGCCGAGCCCCGCCTCGAGCGCGGGCCGGATCTCGTCGATCGTTTTGAATTTGGTGACGCCGATGAGCCGCACGCTGCCCGCGGGCCGTCCCGCGGCGTATTCGGCCTCGGCGACGCCTTCCCTTATCCTCTCAAGATTTTCTCTGACGGTTACGGTATCCAATACTTCATCCCCTGTTCCACCGGCGCGTTGTCGGTATTCTTGGCTGTCACGATCGCGTATTTGCCGTCGTCCGCAAGGACGTTTACGTAGACGCCGACCTTGCCCTCCGGGGTGATGACCTCGATAAAGGGCTCGAGATCGCTGAACTGGATCGCTTTCCGGTCGATCTTGATGCCGCTCGCGGAGTAGGTCACGGTCGCCTTCACGGCGCGGACGTTGATCAGCGCGCCCATGTCCTGCTCGATGTGGATGACGTTTATCGCCTTCTTGTCGTTGACGGTGCTGCTGACGCCGACGCCCTCGAAGCTGCCGTAGCCCTCGATCTCGACCGTGTAATACATATCCTCGGTGACGCGAAGGGGCTGATCGGCGCTGCTGAGGAACACGAGGTACCAGTCGTCGGTATCCACGATGCGGAAGGCGTTGCTCTTCGCGTTCGTGCTCGCCGTCATCTTGGAGGGATTGCTGCGCTTATAGGCCTTGCTGATAAGGTCGCTCGTCGCGTTCGTGAGCTTATCGGCGTTGAGCGGCTGGGAGTAATCGTCGAAATAATAGCTGACGACGCCGCCGACCTCGGCATTGAGGCTGATCCTGCCGTCGTCCACGGCATGCTGCCAGTCCTCCTCCTTCTGATAGAGGCCGCGGAGCTTTTCGCTCGGCTGGATGTAGCCGCGCAGGTATTCGCTGCGGGCGCTCAGAAGGTCGGTAAGCTCTTTCTGGATGCCTGGCACCGCCGCCTGGTCGCCGCTAAGCACCGCGTGGGCGAGCCGCTGCTTGGCCGAATCGATGCGGTCGTCGTAATTGCGAAGCTCCACGTCGCGCGCTTCGCCGAGGACGTTGAGCTGCTCCTCGTAGATCTCCTGCTTCGTGTTCCAAAGGGAGGAGGTGATCTCCCTGCTGAAGCCCATCTTGTAGACGTCCATGATATGGTCGCCGGGTTCGACGCGCTGGCCCTCGGCCGCATAGAACTCCGCAAGGTCGTAATCGCCGGTCGTGACGAGCTTTTCATTGCGCACGACGACGGCGCTGTATTTTTCCGCACAGACCGCGGGGCCGTAGAGCGCGGTCGCCTCCGCGCCGCCGACGCTGACTATTATCAGCAGCACGACCACGGCGATGAAGAGCAGCACCGCGATGAGCACGAGCGCGCCCTTTTTGAGCCGGCGCTTAGCGCGCCTGGCATGGTATTGACGCATCTCCATCAGGCCTGTCCTCCTTCGCCGTTATCGCCGGTGTTTACACCGGTCTGCTCGACCTCATAGCCCTTCTTCTCGCTCCGGCCGTACTGACGGTCGAAGTTTTCCTTGTTCTTAAGGCGGTATTTTTCAAAGAGCTCGTCCGCGCTCATGCCCGAGCGGATACACATGCTCACGAAGAAATGCAGTATATCCACGAGCTCGCCCTTGAGGGCCTCGCCGTCGAGGGGCTTTTTGTTCTTCCACCATTTGAAATTGACCTCGTCGAGCACCTCGGAGAGCTCCGAGAGCATCGCGAGCACCTCCTTCTGCATCCACTCCTCGGTGGAGAATTCAAGGTGCCGCCTGGAGGCTATATCGTCGTCGAGCAGCTTCTGCATTTCGAAGATCACGTCGAGCTTGTCCATTATATGTTCCTTTCGATCGCTGCGAATAAAGTATTTTGGGGGCGCTCAGACAGCGCCGTCGATGATTTTCCCGAGCGCCTTCTCGCGCTTGCCCACCCTGCCGACGAACGCGGCGCGCATCGCGCCGAAATCGCATACGGCGGGCAGGATGGCGTTCACGGCCTCCTCGGTGACGGCGTCGATCCTTGAGAGGACCTCGTCGTCGCTTATATACGGCGTGCGGTCCAGCTCGCTCCTGCCGAGCGCGGAGGCGTGGGCCGAGGTGTTCTCCCTGCCGAGCAGGAAGGAAGTGCGCATCTGGCGCTTGCTGCGCCCGATCTCTTCGGCCGTGATGCCCTTTTCGGCGACGGCGCGGTATTCGGCGAGCATCAGCTCGAGCACCTCCTCCGCCTGCTTCTCGCCGGTGCCGGCATAGAGCGTGAAGTATCCGCTTGTGCGGAAGAAGGTGGGCGTGGAATAGACCGAATACGCCTTGCCCTTCTGCTCGCGGATGCTCTGGAAGAGGCGGGAGCTGACCGAGCCGCCCACGGCGTTGTTGAGCACGAGCAGCGGGTATTTCTCCGGCGCCTCGGCCGCGAAGGCCGGGAAGGCGAGGGCGATATGCGTCTGTTCGACGTCCTTGTTGACGAACACGCTGCGCTTTGAGGCGCTTTCGGCGGGCACGCTTTCGGCAGTCTTTTCGTCCTGCGCGCCGGAGGTCCGGAAGCAGAAGCTCCTCTCGACCGCGCGGCGGAAGGCCCCGTGGTCAAGGTTGCCGGCCGCCGCCACCACTATCCTGTCCGGACGGTAGCGCCTTGTCATATAGGCTTTGAGCATATCGCGGCTGAACGCGCCGACGCTCTCCTCGCTGCCGAGGACGGGCCGCGCGTAGGGATCGCTGCCGTAGTAGAGCGAGCAGAGGGTCTCGTGGACGAGGTCCTCGGGGGTATCCTCGTTCATAGCGATCTCCTCGATCACGACGCCCTTCTCGAGCTCGATATCCTCTTCGTCGAGGCGCGTGCCGCACACGAGGTCGGCGATCAGCTCCACGGCCGCGTCGAGGTTCTCGTCGATGACCTTGACGTAGACGCAGGTGCATTCCTTGCTCGTGAAGGCGTTGAGGTTGCCGCCGATCGCGTCGATATCCTCGGCGATGCGCGCCGCGCTGCGCTTTTCGGTGCCCTTGAAGAGCATGTGCTCTATGAAATGCGAGATGCCGCCCTCGGTACCGGCGCCGCCGTTTCCGAAGTCCTCATAGATCGAGCCCGCGCTTATCCAGCAGCAGACCGAGACCGAGCGGTAGTTCTCCATCCGTTCGGTGACGATCCTGAGCCCATTGGGCAGGGTCTCGCGACAGATCAGCTGCATTTCGTTCGTTCCTTCTTCGTTCTTTCGGGGGGACGCCCTCGCGGGGCTGCATATTCCCTCAATCGTATATTGTACCGCTAACTGCGGTAACCGTCAAGCCCATAGCCGCAAAATGGTCCAAAATATAGGAAAGCGCCCGGGAAAACGCCTCGGTCGGCGCCGAGACGACGATGTCCCTTGCCCCAGTATTCCCCTCCGCCCGCGCGATTATGTCCCCGGCCGTGCCGCGAAGGGTCATAAGATCCACCGAACCGACGACGCAGGTCAGGCCGAGCTCCCTCGCCGCTCTGTTTTCGCTCACGCCGTTCTCCGCCGCAAAGAGCAGCCTGGGCCGCACCCCGGCCGCAAGCTCGATCCTTCGAAGCGTTTCCCGCAGCTCCGAAACATAGTCCTCATAGCTTTCTCCCCCGCCCATGACGGCGAGCTCGTGCCCGCGTTCGGCGATGCGGGCGACCGTCGGGGCGTTCTCCTCCGCGAGCAGACGGCCTATCGCAAAGGTCGCCTTCGCATCATGGGCGTCGAGCGTATCGAGGATGCTCCTGAGCGCGGCCGCGTCCCAATCCGCCGTGATGACGAGCGCGGCGCAGGCGCCGTCCCTGCCGCGGTAGACCGCGCCGCCGCCGCGGAAGAGCCCCACGCTGAGCGCCTCCGCCTTCCTTGAGACCGCCCCGGCCACGCCGAGCGCGAAAAACAGCGCCGTTATTATCGCCGCCAGCGCGATATCGGCAAGCAGCGGCACCTTTACGGACCCGGGCGCCCTTCGCTTTTCCTTCATGCTTCCCCCTTCCGCGCGTATCCCGCGCGTCCTTGTTTCCGAAAGAATATGCGTTTTCGTCCAAAAAGATGCTCTCCCTCCCCGTAAACCGCCGAAAAACGCCGTGATTCCCGTAAAAACGCCCAGTTTTTGACAAATGGGCTTTTATTTTGGAAATAACCGATGTATAATATGATAGAAAATATGTGTCCCCGGAGCTTTCCCCTCCGGGGCGTGGATAAAGGCCGCGGGTCTTCCCTCGGCCGAATTAAGGAGATATAAAATGGCAAACTCTTCCGCCGGACGTTCCGGCAGGCGCGGGGGCTTCCGCCCGATCATGCTCACGCTTATCATAATACTGGTGCTCGCAATAGTGGCGCTGATCCTGATCCTTACCGATAAGAGCAGGCGCGGCGACACGCCCGTGACCCCGGTCAATCCGGGCGGCACCTCCTCCGCGAACCAGACCGCGGCGCCCGACACGCCTTCCGGCCTCATCATCAGCGAGGTGCTGCGCGGCGAGGGCGGCTTTGCGGAGATACTGAACAACTCCGGCAAGGAGGTCGAGCTCTCCTCGTTCTTCCTTTCGGACAATCCCGACAAGGCTGATAAATGGCAGTTCCCGGAGCACAAGCTCTCAGCGGGCGAATACTGCGTGGTCAATTTCTCCGGCACCGAGTCCGAGGCCGGCGCTTCCTACGCCTCGTTCGCGGCCGATTTCAAGCTCAATTCCGAGGAGCACGGAGTCTACCTCTTCAACAGGGGCGGCCGTACCGTCGACAGGCTCGAGTTCGACAACGCGATGCCGGAGCCCGTTGCGGCCCTGCGTTCGGGCAGCGGCGTGGTCTATACCGCCTTCCCCACCAGGGGAAAGGCCAATTCCGACCGCGTGTTCACCGCGATCGCCTGGACGCCGATGGACGCCTCCGACCCGATCCGCATCAACGAGGTTCTGCCCAGGAACAACTACGACATCATCGATTGTGACGGCGACCGCAGCGACTGGGCGGAGCTCTACAACTCCGGTTCGACCGCGGTGCATCTCTCTGGCTATTATCTCTCCGACAACGCGCTCGAGCCCTCGAAATGGGCGCTGCCCGACGTGACGCTCGAGCCGGGCGAATACCTTATCGTGTTCCTCTCGGGCAAGGATCTCACCGAGGACGAGCTGCACACCTCGTTCAAGCTCTCCTCCACCGACGACGGCCTGTTCCTCACCAATTACAACGGCATGAGGCAGGATCGGATCACGGTGCCCGAGGAGCTGAGCCCGAACGTCTCCATCGGCAGGGGGCCGGACGGCAGCCTGCTCTATTTCCCGAGGCCGACGCCGGGCGAAGCGAATTCTTCCGTCGGATTTACCGAATACATGGGGGTTGGCGGGTTCAACCCCTCTTCTGTTTATATCAGCGAGGCCTGCTCGGTGACCGCGCCCCGCAGCCACGAGATGGACTGGGTGGAGCTCTATAACCCCTCTTCCTCGGCCGTGACGCTGAGCGGCTGGCATCTTTCGGACAGCCGGAACGAGCTCGATAAATACGAGCTCTCCGCCGTCACGATCCCGGCGAACGGCTATGCCGCCGTCAACTGCTCCGCGAGCGTGCTCGACCAGTGGGCAAGCCCCGCGCCCTTCAACCTCTCCCCCGCGGGCGAGACCGTGTATCTGACCGACGCCGACGGCTCCGTGGTGGACGTGTTCGAGACCGGCGCGCTCCGCAACGGCGTCACGAGCGGCCGTGAGAACGGCAGCGCGAACGGCGAGCGCGTGTTCTTCTCGCGCCCGACCAAGGGAGCGAGGAATCCCGACACCTGCCTGCTGGCGACGGCGGCGGCCCCTGTGTTCTCCGTGACCGAGCTCTACCACACCTCGCCGTTCACGGTCGAGCTTTCCTCCCGCAACGAGGACGCGGTCATCCGCTACACGCTCGACGGCTCCAAGCCGGATTCCGAAAGCGAAGTCTATACCGGGCCCATCACGGTCAGCTCCAACACCGTGCTGCGCGCCGTGACCTTCGTGCCCGGAAGGGTCGAGAGCAGCTGCTCCACGGCGACCTACCTCTTTGAAACGCCCCACACCATACCGGTAGTGACCCTCGCGATGGATCCCGCGGATTTCGCGGCGGTCTACGCCGTTTCAAGGCCCTTCGTGCCCGTCGTCGAGCGCGAATGCTCACTTTCGTTCTTCGAGACTGACGGCACCCCGGGCATCGAGACCCCCGCGGGCGTGCGCGTCTCCGGCGCTTCGACCCGCGCCTACGCTCAGAAATCCCTCGGCATCTATTTCCGCGCCGGCTACGGCCGCTCCAAGGTGACCTACCCGTTCTTCGGCAGCGACTATATCACCACCTTCGCCGGCCTCGTGCTGCGCAACGCCGGTCAGGACTGGGGCGGCGCCCGCATCCGCGACTCGTTCACGAGCACCGCGGTGCTGGATATGAACATCGACGCCTCCCCCGCGACCTTCGTGGCGGTCTACGTCAACGGCGAGTACTG
>JAEEKE010000018.1 GCA_016282255.1 Bacillota bacterium | reverse complement strand
GAGCTCGTGGATGCCGATCTCCCGTTCCTCGGAGGCGCGGTTGACCACGGTCAGCACGGTCTCATTGCCGAAGCGGCGCCAGACGGCGAAGCAGTCGTACCCGACGGGCAGGAACACGGTCTCGCCGCGCTTGAGGGCACTGAGCTCGGTGCGAAGCTCGCCGAGGATGCGGCAGCGCTCGAGGAGCGCTTTGTCCTCATGCCCCCAGGGGTAGGTCCCGCGGTTGAACGGGTCGGAGAGACCGCTCATGCCGGCCTCGTCGCCGTAGAAGATGCAGGGCGGCTGGGGCATGGTGAACTGCAGGCATACCGCTGAAAGCAGGCGCCTTTTGCCCAGCTTCAGCGCTTCCTCGCTGTGGCGGAACCTGGCCTGCTGCGCCCTTGAGAGCAGGTCCTTGTTCGGCGCGCCGGCAAGCACCGAGAGGATGCGCTGGGTATCGTGGCTACCGAGCGTGTTCATGCAGGCGCGGTAGAAGGGCTCGGGATAGCGTTCGCGCTGCCCGCCGAGGGCGTCGAGCAGGTCCCTTGCGTCGCTCTCGCCCGTAAAGAAGGCGATCACCGCGTCGCGGAACGGGTAGTTCATGACCGAATCGAGCTCATAGCCGTAGACGTAGCGGCGCAGGCCCTTTGCCCACATCTTGTTGGAGGCGTCGTCCCAGACCTCGCCGAGCAGCACGCCGCTCGGGTCCAGCGCCTTGACGGCGGTGCGGAGCGCCTCGATAAAGCTGTCCGGCAGCTCGTCGGCAACGTCCAGCCGCCACGAGGTCGGGCCGAGCTTCGCCCATTTTTCAAGCACGCCGCGGACGAAGGCTATATAGGAGGGCTTCTCCTCATTCACCTCGGGCAGGGTCTCGAAGCCCCACCAGCAGCGGTATTTGTCGGGCCAGCGCTTGAACTCGTACCATTCATAATACGGTGACTCGGTGCTCTGATATGCCCCGTTCGACGGATAATTGCCGTATCTGTTGAAATAGACGCTGTCGTCCCCGGTGTGGGAGAACACGCCGTCGAGCATCAGGCGCATGCCGCGCTTCGCGGCCTCGTCGTTGAGCTCCTTAAGATCCTCCTCGCTGCCGAGCGCGGGATCGACGGCAAGGTAGTTTCCGGTATTGTAGCGGTGATTGCTCGCCGCGTCGAAGATCGGGTTGAGATAGATGCAGGTCACGCCGAGCGAGGCGAGATAGTCGAGTTTCTCGGTCACGCCCTTAAGGTCCCCGCCGAAATGGTCGCAGGGCATATAGTATTTTTCGCCCTCCACCGGCAGATGGAGCACGGGCTCGGACCAATCCTCATGCCGCACGATCCTGCGGCCGAGCTTCTCATGGTAATCGAGCCTGTCGAGCGCGGTCCTGCCGTCCTTATCCGGCGCGCCCCTGTGGAAGCGGTCGGGCAGGATCTGGTAGATGACGCCCTCGCGGAACCATTCGGGCGTTTCGTAGGCCGCGTCATAGACCGTTATCTGATAGTCCTGCGGCCGGGTGCCCGAGGGACGGCCCTCGCCGGTGCGTCCGCCGTAGAAGCGGCGCTCGCCGTGCACGTCTATCACGAAATAATACCACAAAAGCTGCGGCGTGTTGGGGGCAGTGAAGCGGTAGGAATGGTAGAGCCGGCCGTCGATATTCTCGGGCTCGCCCGCGATCATATCCTCGCGCCCGTCCAGCCAGATGCGCAGCGCCGTATCGGCATGGGAGGCGTCCGCGCCCCAGAGCCTGAGCCTGAGCACGGCCTCGGTGCCGGTCTTGAGCGCGCCCTGCGGCGAACGATAGACCGCTTCTCTTGAATTGTGGCAGGAATACAGCTCCATGGCTTTACACGTTGAAACGGAACACGATGATGTCCCCGTCGGCGACGACGTAGTCCTTGCCCTCGCTGCGGACGAGGCCCTTCTCCCTGCAGGCGTTGATGCTGCCGTGCTCCATAAGGGTCTCGAACGGCACGACCTCGGCCCTTATAAAGCCGCGCTCGAAATCCGTGTGGATCTTGCCCGCGGCCTGCGGCGCCTTGGTGCCCTTGGTGATGGTCCACGCGCGGACCTCGTCGGTGCCGGCGGTCAGGAAGCTGATGAGGCCCAGCAGCGAATAGCTCGCCTTGACCAGCTTGTCGAGGCCGCTTTCGCCGATGCCGAGCTCCTCTATGAACGCGTCGCGCTCCTCGTCGGAGAGCTCCGCAAGCTCCTCCTCGACCTTGGCGCAGATCGTTATCGCCTGCGCGCCCTCCTTCGCGGCCTCCTCGTAGAGGCGCCTGACCTCGTCGGGCTCCTCCCCGAGCTGGTCCTCGGCGATGTTCGCGACGTAGATCACGGGCTTGGTGGTCAAAAGGAACAGCTCGTCGGCCGCCTTCTTTTCATCCTCGGTCAGCTCCATGCTGCGCACGGGGCGGAACCCGTCCAGATGCGCCTTGATCCTTTCGAGGAACGCGATCTCCGAAAGGTATTTCTTCTCGCCGCTCTTGGAGTTCTTCTTCGCCCTTTCGATGCGGCGGTCGATGGTCTCGAGGTCGGCGTAGATAAGCTCAAGGTTGATGGTCTCCATATCGCGCACGGGATCGACCGAGCCCTCGACGTGGATTATGTTGCCGTCCTCAAAGCAGCGCACGACGTGAACGATCGCGTCGCACTCGCGGATATGCGCCAGGAACTTGTTGCCCAGGCCCTCGCCGCGGTACGCGCCGCGCACGAGGCCGGCGATATCGGTGAAATTGATCGTGGCGTACACGATGCTCCTCGGGTCATACATCTTAACGAGCGCGTCCACCCTCGGGTCCGGCACGTTGACGACGCCGGTGTTCGGCTCGATCGTGCAGAACGGATAGTTCGCCGCCGCGATGCCCGCCTTGGTGATCGCATTGAAAAGCGTGCTCTTGCCGACGTTCGGCAGGCCTATTACTCCAAGCTTCATTGCTTATTCTCCTTTTATCGGATACCCCGAAAAGGGCCCATTACAACATTTAACATTATACCATAGGATGAGGGACGTTTCAATGCTTATCGGGAAAAACAGGGGCTTTTGCGAACAGCTCTCCCCCGCCTTTTCCGCCCGTTTTCCCGTCTCTTTACGCTCAATTTAATATATTTTGTATCCTTTTGCTCAAAGTATTGACAATATCGGGGCTTGATGGTATCATATGATACCAGAGAGGCAGCTTTAAACACTTCCCGCCGAGCACCATCGGCTCAATATCACCTCCTTTCTCGGCATTTATCGCTGCGGGCGCTCACCACCCCACGGCGCCCGCAGCGGCGGATGCCGCCCTTCACCCTCCTCATTTCATGCGCCGCCCAAGGCCGGGCGGCGGTCCTTTTTTTATTATCCCAAAAAGCAAAAGCGGAGCGCTTTCGCGCCCCGCGTGCCCCGAAGCTTTATTTTGCGTCGGCATTGGTGAAGTATTTTTCAAGCGGCTTGTAGATCAGCATCGCGATGATCAGCGTGACCGCGAGCTCGACGAGCATATACCAGCCGTTGTAGAGGCCGGAGTAGATCCAGGGGCTCTTCATCGTCATGCCCATGAACTTCTCGGGCATCCATTCCTTCCAGATCCAAACGCCGGTGACGTAATGGCAGAGGAAGCGGAGGAAGAAGGTCACGGGGATGCCGGTCGCCACGGCCTTGCGGGTCTTTCCGAAGACGCCGGAGAGGCCGATGACCGTGTAGGCCACGATGTAGTCGAGGAAGATGACGCCGAACGCCATGAAGGTGCTTGTGGCGTAGCCGACGTTGTCAAGCCCGAGCGCGAGCTGGATCAAGCTGTAGACGAACGCGGTGGTGACGCCCCAGCGCCAGCCGTAGCGGTGGCTTATGAGCACGAGCGGGAGCATGCTTGCGACCGTGACGCCGCCGCCGAAGGGCAGGTCGATCTTGACCATGCTGCACACGGTGCCGATCGCGATCATGAGCGCGCTTTCGGTGAGCTGCTGAGTGGTGATGCGCTGACGGTTGCCTTCCCTGTCCTTTTTGAAGATGGAGATGAAGATGATCGCCACGAACACGGCGGAGATCGCCGCGCCGATGACGGAAAGGACGATCGAGTTCTTATCGACCGAGTCCTCATCCTCCGCGCCGTCGGTATCCTCGGCGCTCTCTCCCGTGGTCAGGACCGGCGCGTCGGCCGCGTCGCCCTCGCCCTTGGGATCGCTCTCTCCGGTGGTCAGGATCGGTGCGTCGGCGGTGTCGCCCTCGCCCTTGGGGTCGCTCTCGGTGATCTCGTCCGGCGCGCTTTCGGCACGCACAGCGGGGGCTGCCTGCGAAGCCAGCGCGAACACGAACGCCGCCGCGAACAGCACGAGCGCGAGCCTATAAAGGCTCAGCTTAGTCTTTTTCATCGGTATTTCCTTTCAAAAACAGCCTCCGCATAACGGTGCGGAGGCATTGCTTTTATTTCCGTACCGCTTCCCTACGCAGGTATTACCCCAACAGGTTCAAAGGCTCATTCTCAGCTCCCCGAAAACGGGGAGCGCGCCCAGCGGAGCTATTCTGTTTTCCGGATGCTATTATAGCGCAGAAGGACAAGGATTGCAAGAGGGGATCGGTATCATTGTGCAGCCCGACCGTTTCCGCAGTCAGCATTTCCCGTCACCCGCGGAGGCGAGATCCGCACCTCGGTGCTCTGTGACCGTTGCCGCGACCGGTGCCGGGAAAACGGCTGCTTCGCCGAGAACAGCCGGAACTTTCCGCAGGGACTCAAAGCATTCGCGGAGGTGAAGAGGAAGAGACCCGCCAACGGAAGTATGGACGGAGCGACCAATATGATAATAGGCTGCAAGCTGAAAAATGTAATACCGTTATTATTTGTTAAGCTCCGGGAGCCTCGGGAGCCAAAAAACATAATGTTTCAGAAAAATGGTTTTCCGAAAGTTAATATAAAATGGCTCCCGAGGCTCCCGGAAACATTCCACCGCTGAAAACCGCTCAAAATCCCGGCGGTTTATTCCGTGCAGCTCGCCGAAACGGGAAAACCCGTAGGGGCGGATACCATCCGACCGAAAGCGGAGGGAACGCAAAGCCCAGGAGTTGATACGCACCGCGGGCGGCAGGTTGCCGCCCCTACGACCGAAATGCAGGAAAACCTGCCGGTTACAGGCGGAACAAAACACGATGGAAAAGCGAACGCCGTCGCATGGCTTCCCCTCGAGTGGCAGCGAGCAAGCTCGCTCGCTGTCACGAAGTGACTGATGAGGTGGAAGGGCGACTGATAATTGCAGTTGGGAGAAAAGCGTTTCTTCTCCACCTCATCCGTCAGGCTTCGCCTGCCACCTTCCCCTCATAGGGGAAGGCATGCTGCGCGGTCCACCGGTTGGCTTCCCCCTGGGGGGAAGCTGGCCGAGCCGAGCTGAGAAGCGAGGCGAGGACTGATGAGGGTAAAAGCAATGAAAAAGAGAAGCTTCGTGCACCAACGGGGACGGTTCTCTTTGGTGCAATATGCAGCATGAAGTTGGCTTTAGCCCGCCCTGCACCAAAGAGAACCGTCCCCATTGGTGCACCCG
>JAEEKE010000017.1 GCA_016282255.1 Bacillota bacterium | reverse complement strand
GAAAGGCAACACTGTTGCCTTTCGCGACGGGCTTCGATTCCCTGAACCAAGCCAAAACAGGGACCGGGGAGGCGTTGCCTCCCCCGAAACTGCGGATGATGGGAATCGTTTTTCGCGCATCGAGTCTCGAAACCGCCTCACTCCGGCGGTTTCTCGCTCTGCGACGAAAAACCCGGCCCTGCGAAAGGCAACACTGTTGCCTTTCGCGACGGGCTTCGATTCCCTGAACCAAGCCAAAACAGGGACCGGGGAGGCGTTGCCTCCCCGGTCCCTGTTTTGGAGCGGGTGATGGGAATCGAACCCACATTATCGGCTTGGGAAGCCGACGCTCTGCCACTGAGCTACACCCGCGTGCAAACTGTAGTATACCCAATTCATTTCGCTTTGTCAATGCCTATTTGCCGCGTTCTTTTACGGCGGCTTTTCGGCCCCGTTCCCTTGGTCGGATTTCGCGCAATTACGCGTCTTTTCCTATATATAATGCGCTGACAGGTTCAAATATTCTCGGGGATATGATATAATTGAATCCAAAGAGACTGCCGCAGTGAAGCGGCGGTCACAGGAAGGAAGGCGATGGTTTGATAAAACGCTCATTCAAAGGTGGCGTCCACCCACTTTCGAGGACCCACGAAGGCAAGCAGCTCACAAGGAACAAGGCGGCGGAGCTCTTCGATCCCGAAGTCGTCACGATCCCCATGAACCTGCACCTCGGCGCACCCAGCGAGCCCTGCGTCAAGAAGGGCGATATCGTCAAGGAGCGTCAGGTGATAGCGACGCCCGTGGGCTTTCTCGGTCTGCCGATCCACGCGTCCGTTTCGGGCGAAGTGATCGCGGTCGGCGAGAAGCAGCAGCTCGGCCCCAAGAAGGTCATGTGCATAACGATCAAAAACGATCATCTGCACACGCTTGAGGAGCCCATGGAGCCCATAGGCACCTGCGAGACGGCCGAGCCCAAGGCGATCGTTCAGCGCATCAAGGAAGCCGGCATCTGCGGTATGGGCGGCGCTGCGTTCCCCCTGCACGTCAAGCTCATGATACAGGACGAAAAATATGCCGACACCATCATTCTCAACGGCGCCGAGTGCGAGACGCATCTGACGAGCGATTTCCGCACCATGCTCGAGCGCTCCGACGATATCGTGGCCGGCCTTCGCGCGATCATGCGCGCGATGAACTGCGAGCACGGCATCATCGCCATCGAGGACAACAAGCCCGAGGCGATCGAGGCCATGAAGAAGGCCTCCGAGGGCAAGCCCGGCGTGCGCGTGGTAACGCTTCGCACCAAGTACCCCCAGGGCAGCGAGAAGCAGCTGATCAAGGTCGCGACCGGGCGCGAAGTCCCGCGCGGCAAGCTGCCCATCGACTGCCACGTCATAGTGACCAACGTCGCGACCGCGGCAGCGGTCAAATCCGCCGTGGAGGACAACCGTCCGCTGATCCGCCGCGTCACCACCGTCACCGGTAAGGTCAAGTGCCCGATGAACCTGCTCGTTCCGATCGGCACCAGCGTGCACGACATGATCGAGTACTGCGGCGGCTTCGAGGGCGAGGTCGGCAAGCTCGTTGCCGGCGGCATGATGACCGGCCCCGCGGCCCCGAACGACGATTTCTCCATCACCAAGGCGATGGGCGGCGTCGTGGCGCTCGATAAGAAGGAGGCCGCCTCCTGCGAGGAAGGCCCCTGCATCCGCTGCGGCCGCTGCGTCTCCGTCTGCCCGATCGGCCTCAATCCCGCCAGGATCAAGCATTACTGTGATGCGAACGATATGGAGGGCGCCAAGAACAGCAACGTCATGGACTGCATCGTCTGCGGCTGCTGCTCGTTCACCTGCCCCGCGCACCGTTATTTGACTGCCTCCTTCAAGAATATGAAGGACCGCATCACCCTTGCTTCAAGGTTAGGAGGTAAAAAATGACAGGCTATAATGTGACCACAGCTCCGCATATCCGCACGAAGGAGAGCACGACCTCGATCATGCGCAATGTTCTCATCGCGCTGGTCCCGTGCCTTATCGCCGGCGTTTATTTCTTCGGCTTCCGCTCGCTGCTCATATGCGCGATTTGCGTCGCTTCCTGCGTGTTCTTCGAATGGATCTTCGAAGTCCTCATGAAGCGCCCCATAACCGTTAAGGACCTCTCCGCCGCCGTAACGGGCATGCTCCTGGGCCTCACGATGCCGGTCACCGCTCCGTGGTGGCTCTGCGTCATCGGCAGCGCTGTCGCGATCCTGCTCGTCAAGCAGGCGTTCGGCGGCATCGGCGACAACTTCCTCAACCCCGCTCTGACCGCCCGCGCGGTGCTTCTTGCAAGCTGGCCCGGCAGGATGAGCGGCGCGGCGTTCGTTTCTCCGAACTTCCTCGGCAAGGTCGATTCCGTCTCGGCGGCGACCCCGCTCGCTGCCGGCTCCAATTACAGCATCCTCGACCTGTTCATCGGCCGCATCCCCGGCACCATCGGCGAGGTCTGCAAGATCGCGATCCTGATCGGCTTCGCGTATCTGCTGATCACGCGCGTCATCAGCTGGGGCATACCCGTGATAATCGTGCTGACCACCGGTATCTTCGGCTGGATCTTCGGCGGCGGCATCGAGACTCCTATCTTCTCCATGCTCTCCGGCGGCATCCTCTTCGGAGCGGTGTTTATGGCGACCGACTACTCCACCTGCCCGATGACGGCGACCGGCCAGATCATCTTCGCAGCCGGCATCGGTCTGCTGACCGCGGTCATCCGCCGCTTCGCGGGCTATCCCGAGGGCGTGACCTACGCCATCCTGTT
>JAEEKE010000016.1 GCA_016282255.1 Bacillota bacterium | reverse complement strand
CGGCGTCTTGATCGCGATGATATTGACGTTGTGCCTGCGGCGGATATCCGCGCTCAGGACCGTCTGCCCGACCCACTTCTTCGGCGGCACGATCTCGAAGATCGCGTAGCCGTCGCTGAGCTTGAGGTAATCGAACACCGCATCGTTGCTGATCGAGACGGCAAGGCGCTCGGCGCGGTCCTTCTCGGGGAAGACCACTTCGTTCGCGCCGTTCTTTGCAAGGAACTTCGCCTGTATCTCGGTCGAGGCGACGGCGGTGATCTTCTTCGCGCCGCATTCCACCAGCAGATCGACTATCTGCAGGCTGTTCTGAAAGCTTTCGGGGATGCAGACGACCGCGTCGTCGAAGTCCTCCGCGCCGAGGCTCGCGACCACGTCGCGGCGCGTGCAGTCTCCGACCTTGGCGCTGGCGACGTAGCCGAGCATGTCGGAGAGCTTGTCTTCGTTTTCGTCGACGATCATGATCTCGCAGTTAAGATCCGCGAGATGGCGGCAGAAGTAGTGGCCGAACTTGCCGGCGCCAATAACGAGAATGGATTTCATAACGGTACTCCTTGGGGTTTATCCGATTATTATCTTTTCAACGGGGTCGGAGACCCGCGCGGGCTCGCGCTTGGCGGCGAGCGCACCGGCGAAGCTGAGGCTGCCCACGCGCCCGCAGTACATCAGCACGATGATGACGACGCGGGAGGCGGGGGAGAGCGCCCTGGTGATGCCCGTGGACATGCCGACGGTCGCGACGGCGGAGGTGGTCTCAAACAGCGTATCGGTCAGGGGGATGCGGTCCATACCCGTGATCAGCACGGAGGCGACGAGCATAAGCATCAGGTTCGTGAAGAACACCGCGGCCGCTTTGTCGAGCGCGCCTTCCTCCAGCCTGCGGCCGAACACGCCGAAGCTGCGCTTGCCGCGGATGTATGAGAAGGCGTAGATCAAAAGCGTAAACACGGTCGTGGTCTTGATACCGCCGGCCGTGGAGCCCGGCGAACCGCCGATGAACATCAGTATGATCGTCGTCAGCTTGCCTCCGTCGCTCATCGCGGCGATATCCATCGTATTGAAGCCCGCGGTCCTCGCCGTAGTCGAGCCGAACAGCGCCGTCAGCACCCTTTCGCCGCCCGTCATGCCGGCGCAGGCGAAGTTCTTTTCGGTGAAGAACAGTATAAGCGCTCCGCCGAAGAGCAGCACCGCCGTCGCCGTGAGCACTATCTTGCTGTGCAGGCGGTATTTTTTCAGCCTAAAGCCGTGGTGCAGCACGTCGTCCCACACGAGGAAGCCGAGGCCGCCGATCACGATCAGCAGTATCAGCACGGTGTTGACGAGCACGTCGTTGTAATACGGCGCGAACGAGCCGTATGCACCGAGCCTGCCCAGCAGGTCGAAGCCCGCGTTGCAGAAAGCGGAGATCGAATGGAACACGCCCAAATAGACGCCGCGCCAAAAACCGAAGGCGGGGCAGAAGCGCAGGCTCAGCAGCACCGCGCCGGCGCCCTCGCAGATCGCGGTGATCGCGATGATCTTCCTTGCAAGGCGCAGTATGCCGCCCAGCTGGAACGAGCTGATGCTCTCCGAAAGGATCTCGCGCCCGCGAAGGCCGAGCCTGCGGTTGATGAGCAGCACGAAGAAGGTCGCGATCGTCATAAAGCCGAGGCCGCCGATCTGGATCATGACCAGTATCACGAGCTGGCCGAACAGCGACCAGTTCGTGAAGGTATCCACGGTCACAAGGCCCGTGACGCAGGTCGCGCTCGTGGCGGTGAAGACGCAGTCGAGAAACGGCGTCGAAGTCCCGCTCTTCGAGGCGAAGGGCAGCATCAGCAGCAGCGTGCCAACGGTTATGATTATAAAAAAGCCGAGCGAGATCACCTGAGTCTGGCTCAGCTTGGGTTTTCTCGCTCCTGTGTTTTTGCTGTGGGTGGGTCTGTCGGTCATTTATTTATACTGGGCACGTTCGCCGCCGATGAGCTTGGGCCTGGTACGCGCCATGGTGATGTTCGCGCAGCCGATCCTCGTGTTTTCGTTATGGATCGGGACGCAGACCGGCCGCATATGCATGCCGATGAACACGCCGCCGACGTCGATGCCGGCGCGGGCGCGGGCGCGGATATCCTCCACCACCACGGGGTCGTCGAACTGCTTCATCGCCTCAACGCTCCATGCGCCGCCCGCGTGCAGCGCGGGGACGACGGAGACCTCGGTAAAGTCGTACCTCTCCATGCAGGCGCGTTCCACGACGAGCGCGCGGTTTAAATGCTCGCAGCACTGGCAGGCGAGGAAGAGGCCCTTCTCACGGATGCGGGGCAGCATGGTCTGCATAAGGGTCTTTGCAATGTCCTCGGTGGAGTGCTGGCCCATGTGGTAGCCCATAACGCGGCTCGTGCTGCACCCGATGACGATTATGTCGCCCGGGCGGAGCATATAATGCCCCTCACTGCAGTTTTCAAAGAGCTCTTCGAGCACCGCCGAAGCCTCCCTTTCGATCTGCGCAAGCGTTAGTGCGCCGGTTTCATTCAGCTGTTCCATTTCACGCCTCCGAAAAAAGATCCGCACGGACACGGCAGCGGCCGCATCCGCACGGAACGATTATACTACTTTTTGCTCCGCTTTTCAAGCCCGGAGCTCATGCGCCGTAATGCTCGCGCACCAGCCTTATGACGTCGTCCGAATCCATGCCGAGCGAACGGTAGACGGCGGCGCTCTTTTCGAGCTGCGAGAGGGCCAGGGAGAGGCGCAGCGCGTCCCTTTCTTCAAGCGACAGATCGCGCACGAAGCAGCCGCGGCCGATGTTCGTGGTGATGAAGCCGTCCCTTTCAAGCTCCTCCCACGCGCGCTTGATCGAGATGACGCTGATGCCCAGCGCGCTCGCGAGCTGCCGTATCGGCGGCAGGCAGTAGCCGCCCCTCAGCTCCCCGCGCAGCACCTCGAAGGCGACCTGGTCGTAGAGCTGCTTATAGATCGGCGTGTCGGACGTATTCAGTATCGCAAGCTGAAGTTCCATTCGGCTGTCAGATCTCGGCGTTCTCGTAGCTTCCGTACGCTATCCTGTAGGCGATGCAGTTAAAGCCCGCATAGATAACGAGCGCGGCGGCGAGCACCGGAAGCTGCTTTAGGATATCGGCGCCGGAGATCCCGTTGAGGAACCCGAGCGGGGAGGCGGGGTCGACGCTTGAGATCACGGCCTCAAGAGCGAGCGTCACCAGCATGAAGGCTAGCATCGCGACCAGGCCGCGGACGATGACCTTGAAATGCTTGCGGAAGCCGCCGGGGATCAGTATCAGGTTCGCGACCGCGTAGCCGAGCAGCATCAGCGCGTAGAGCGTGACGTTGATCTCCATGCCCGCGGCGTTGGCGATGCCGTTCTTAATGAACATGCGCTCTGCGAGGAACGCGAACGGCACCGTGACGATCAGCAGCGCAAGTTCGGTAAAGCAGACGCTCAGCACCCTTGCCTGGACCGCTTCCTTCTTGGTAACGGGCAGCAGGCCGGTGAACTCGTGGTCCTTATACTGCACCGCAAGCGTGAACATGTTCATTACCGACACGATAAGGTAGAAGAACGAGATCGGGCGGGGATAGCTGGGGATGAAGAGCAGGGCCGGCGCAAGCACGAAGAAGACGAAGGTGGAGGGGTGCAACAGCAGCCGCAGGTCCTTGAGCATCAGATTGAATACGTTGTTCTTCATTTCAGCTCGCCTCCTTCCGCGTGCTCATATCTTTCGTTATAGATCATTATCGATTCGATGTCCGCCGGGGCGGTGGCAAGGCCTTCGGCCAGGTAGAGCTCGTGCTCCGGGATAAGGCCGGTGAAGCCGAAGGGCGTGGTCTTGAGGCCGACCAGCGCGCTCTCGAGGGCGGGGGTCAGCTCGTCGCTGCGTCCCTGAACGAGGCGGTAGCCGCCGATTATCTGCTCGCGGTCGCCCTGCATCGCGATCTCGCCGTCGCGGATATAGATTATGTAGTCCGCGCATTTATCCAGGTCGGAGGTGATGTGGGTCGAGAACAGTATGCTCCTTTCGCCGTCCTCCACGACGCTCTTGAAGATGTCCAGCAGCTCGTCGCGCGAGACGGGGTCGAGCCCGCTCGTCGGCTCGTCGAGGATCAGCAGCTCAGCGCCGTGGGAAAGGGCGAGGGCGAGGGAGTACTTCACCTTCATGCCGCTCGAAAGCTCCTTGACGCGCTTGGATTCGTCGAGAGAAAACCTCTCAAGGCAATCGCGGTAGGCCGCGTCGTCCCACTGCGGGAAGAAGCGCTTATAGATGCTCGTGATGAGCTTGAGCTTCTTGTCAGCATAGTATTCGAATTCGCCGAATACCACGCCGATGCGCTTCTTGCACTCGGCCTCGTTTTCGCGCATATCGGTGCCGAAGGCGCGGATCTCGCCCTCGGACTTCACCAGCCCGAGGATGGATTTGAGCGTGGTCGTCTTGCCGGCGCCGTTGCGGCCGATGAAGCCCGTTATGCAGCCGGGCCGGATCTCGAAGCCGACGTTCTTCAGTTCAAAACCGGGGTAGCGCTTTGAAAGGCCCCGGACTTCAAGCATTGCGGTCATACTAACTCCTTAAAGTCGATTTACGTTTATTGTGCATATTGTGCATATCGACTATACACAATATAACACCGCGGAAAGCGTTTGTCAAGCGCTTTGCGCCTGCTATAAAGTATATATATTATCGCAGGGGCGGATACCTGCATGGCTTCCCCCTGGGGGGCAGCGAGCAAGCTCGCTCGCAGTCACGAAGTGACTGATGAGGGGTAAAAGCAACGGAAAAACAAAGCCTCGTGCACCAATGGAGCCACCTGCGCAGCAATTCTTTCCCGCCGCTCCGCTGGCGGCAAGTTGCCGCCCCTACGGTGTAAAAGCTTCGCCTCCTGATTAAGCGAAGACGCCCGCTGGATCCATCAGCGAGGCGTCTTCATTTATTATCCCGGACCCTGCGTCAGCCCTCCACGTTGAACAGGTTGCGCAGCTCGTTGACGATATTATCGCTGTCGGCCTTGATATTCACGGCCTCGTTGATGGAGGAGAGCTCCTCCAGCTCGCCGGTATTGCGGTAATTGTAGGCGATCGTGTACACGGGCACGTCCATGCCGTCGACGATCGGCTTGATGCGGTCGAGGTTCCAGCCCACGTTCTGCTCGCCGTCGGTCAGCACGAACAGGATGGGGCGGCATTCGCCGATGCTCTCCTTCGCCTCGGCAAGCATCCTCAGGCCCGCCAGTACCGCGTTATAGGTCGCCGTGCTTCCCGATGCGCTCATGGCCTTGACCTCGCCCGAGAAATAGGCGCGCTGCTTGTCGTCGAAGGGCTTGACGTCCAGATGGATCGTAACGTCGTCCGAATAGCTGATAAGGCCGATGTAGCTGTCGGAATTGATGTAGCGGGAGCTTGCGATCAGAGAGCTCTTGAGCTCGGCGAGCGGGGTGCCGCCCATGGAGCCGGAGGTATCGGCCACGAAGACCGCCACGGTGGGCACGCCGCCGTTCTTATTCTTCTTCCACAGCGCCTGCGCCTCAAGATAGCCGCTGCCGTCGAGACCCGGCTCCTCGCCGACGTACTCGTTGTGGCGGTTGAAGCCCTTCTCATAGCCGAGTCTCTGGATATCGTCGCGCATGCAGTAGTCGATGAAGAGCTGCGCCGCCTCCTGCTTCTCGGCGCTCACGTAGTCGAAGGTGAACACCGGGTGGTCGTGGCGGATGCCCTGGGGGATATAGACGTAGCTCGAGAGCGCCTGGGTCAGCACGTAGGCCTGCTCCTCCATGACCATCGCGTCGATGATGCCCTTGGCGGCCTTGTTGCGCAGCACCGCGGTCGTGTAGCCCACGGGGGGCGACTGGCGCTGGTACTCGAGCAGCTTCTGAGCCGCGGTCTGGGAGAGCGGATTCTCGGGGTCGAAGGCCTTGAGGATTATGGTCAGCATATTGAGGCCCGTGCTCGAGGTATAGGGGTTGGTGTAGGCGAAGTTCAGATCGCCCGCGAGCGTCGCCTCGATGACGGTCTTCATATTGGCCTCGCCGTATTTCTTGATGAAATCGCCGTATACCTTGTCGCTGATAAGCAATCCGCCGGTGTTGCCGAGCAGGCGGTCGGTCAGCGTGATGACGCCGATGCCTGAGGCCTCGAGCATCTTGCCCCAGGCCGCGTGGCTGGGGATGTAGAGGTCGGGCTTATAGGCGTCCGCACGCATATAGGTGACCACTTCGCCGCCGGTGATCTTGCGGATCGAGACCGTAACGGTCTTGCCGTTCAGCGTGAAGCCCTCGCGGTTGAAGCGCTGGGCGACCACGTTGCCCCAGTCGTCCGGGGCGTTCTCGTCGGAAAGCTCGGTGTCGGCCGCGATCTCGATATTGATCTGGCCCTTGCCCACGGTGGTGAGGGGGAACACGCTGATGTCCGAAAGCGCGTCGGCCTCGGTGATATCGTCGCTGTAGATATCGAGCGTCGGGTTCCTGACCGTGGTGACCCGGACCTTCTTCATGAGCGCGCTGAGCTCGGTCAGCGCCTCGTCGTAGGAAAGCTTGTTCTTTCCGCCGGTGAAATTGCCGCAGCCCGTGAGCGTCGCGGCGAGCATAACGGTAATAAGCACAAGGCAGATGATCTTACGCATTTCTTTCTCCTTTTCTGTTGTATGGGGGGTATAGGTTCACTCCTGATCGTTCGTCGATTCAAGAATGGTCTTCTTATAGATATTCAGCTTCTCTATGCCGGTGTCGTCCTCGCCCTGCCTGTTGAGGAAATCCGTGATCGCGAAGAGGAATTCCTTGACGTTGTCAAGCTGCTGTTCGTTGCTGTCGCGGGTCTCACGGAGGAGATCGCGCATCTTCTCCACGTCCTCGGCGCGGTCGGTATCATACACCACGAAGCAGTTGAGCACCTTGCGCACCTTGCGGAGGATGCACTGCTCCACGCTTTCGAGCACGGCGTTGGTATCCTCAAGATAATCCGCGCCGTTGTTGGTGATAAGGCGGCTGAGCTTGGCCTGATAGGCGTTCATATCATCCATCTGGCGCAGGGTGTCGCTCATAAGCGCGGGGATGCCCGCGTTATCGAGGCGGCCCCAGTCCTCATTGAGCCAGCTCTTCATGCGGTCGTAGATGACCTTGTCCTTGAGCGGCTCGCGGACGTTCAGCTTGGCCTGCTCGTTCTTCTCGGCCTTCTCGCGGCGGGCCTTGTATTCCTCGACCCGCTGGGCGTTCTCCTTCTCTTCCTTCCTTTCGCGCGCGGCGCGGACGGCGGAGGATATGACCGAAGCGAGGGCGAGCAGTATGCTCAGTCCGGCGAGGATGAAGGCGGCGGCCCTCAGCGTCTTGAAGGCGGGGTAGCCGAGCTGCTGGATGACGGGGGTGCGGAGCAGGGGCACGAGGAGCGCCGCCAGGGTAAAGACTGCCGCAAGCAGAATGCGGCCCCTGTTCTTATGAAGGATCTCTTTCATTTTTTCGTTCCTTTCTCCGGCTCCATGCTTCCGGCGCTCACGATTCAAGGCGGGGGAGCTCGTCCCCGGCCTGCTTTCTCTTCCGAGAAGCGCTGCGCTTCGTTCCCTTGCCGAGTTTTATCGAAAGCGCCTTTGCTTCGGCGGCGAGCGAAGCCTTCCTTGCTTCAAGAAGGACGCTGCTGCTCTGCTTTATGCAGTCGAGCAGCGCCGTAACGGTGTTTTTCTGTATGGCGAGCATCTGCTTTTGCTGGGTGATCAGGCCGTGGCTCACGACCGTGCCGCGCTCCACGGGAAGCTCGACCCTGAGCTGCGTCAGGCGCTCGTCGAGCGCCTCGATGCGGTTCAGCAGCAGCCTGCAGCGAAAGCTCGCCGCGCCGTCACCCGGCTCTATCGGCTGGGCGAGCAGCGTTCCGATATCGGTCTCGAGCGCGAACAGCTCGTCGCCCGCGGCCTTGATCTGCTTCTGCAGGATGCGTGTTTTGCGTTCGGCCATTTCTTTCATCTCCGTCTGCGATATTATAATATAAAATCACTTGCCCCGTCAAGATTTCCGGAGGCCCCCGGATACGAATCCCCCAAAGATTCAAAACGAGTACATGATTCGGACAAAATATACAGCTCCCCGGAAGATCCCATCATATTTATAAGTATTGCAGCGTTTTTCGGCGCGCCGGCGCTTGACGGGGCCGCGATTTGGTGGTACCATCGGGGCATGGAAGAGATGAACGCTCCCGCAAAGACCCATATCTGCGTCATAACGTATGCCGAGGACCTCTCACCGGAGGCCCTGCTTCCCCTGTGCACGCCCCTGCGCCGCAGAAAGCTTTCACGGCTCGCGCGCACGCACGGGTGGGAGAGCGACGCGGTTCGGCAGTCCCTTGCGGCCGAGCTCGCGTTCCTTGCCTGCCGGAGCCTTGCAGACAGGGCGGGGGAGCGCTTCCCCGCGGAGTATTCCTGCGCGCCCGGCGGCCGTCCCGTCATCGAGGGCGGCTTTATGAGCCTTGCCCACACCCCGGGCGCTGCCTGCGCCGCGCTTTCAACGGCGCCGGTCGGCATTGATATCGAGCGGCGCCGCAGCTTCTCCCCCCGCGCCGTGAGAAGGCTGCTCAATGATGAAGAACGCGCCGAATACGCCGCCGCGGAGGACGGGGAAGCCTTCCTGCTCCACGCCTGGACCGCGAAGGAGAGCGCCGCGAAGCTCACCGGCGAGGGGCTTTCGGGCCTTGGAAGAATCGCGCTCTCGGGCCGGGACGCGGTAATAACGGCCGAAGGCGTGCGGAATAAGCTCTTTTGCGCGGAGGTCTGCCTCGCTTCGCCCGGCGAAAGGGCGAGGCTTGCCGCGGCCATGCAGGAAACCGCGCTCCCGCTGATGACGGTCCTCCCGTCCTCCGCCGCTGCGGAGCTGATCCGATAATTTATATTTTGTTTTTTTGACTTTTCGGGTCCCCGGGGTATTGCGGGCGGCCCGCTTTTGTTTTATAATGAACGATGGACAAAAACCAAAAATCACCAATGGAGGCAACCGAAATGATCCAGTTTGATTTGATCAGGGCGAACGACCCCGAGCTTTGCGGCTATATGGAGGAGGAGCTGGCCCGCCAGCGCAGCCACCTTGAGCTGATCGCATCCGAAAACTTCGTCAGCGAGACCGTCATGGCGGCCATGGGCAGCCATCTGACCAACAAGTACGCCGAGGGCTATCCCGGAAAGCGCTACTACGGCGGCTGCGAGTGCGTCGATAAGGTCGAGGACCTTGCCCGCGAGCGCGTTAAGAAGCTCTTCGGCGCCGAGCATGCCAACGTCCAGCCCCATTCCGGCGCGCAGGCGAACCTCTCCGTCTATTTCGCGCTGCTCAACCCGGGCGACACCGTGATGGGCATGAACCTCTCCCACGGCGGCCACCTCACCCACGGCAGCCCCGTAAACATGAGCGGCAAATATTTCCATATCGTTCCCTACGGCGTAAGCGACGAGAACGAGCAGATCGATTACGACGAGCTCCGCAGGATCGCGCTCGAGTGCAAGCCCAAGATGATCGTTGCGGGCGCCAGCGCCTATCCCCGCGCCATCCGTTTCGACAAGATCCGTGAGATCGTGGACGAGGTCAGCGAGCTTCGCGGCGAGAAGACCTACTTCATGGTCGACATGGCCCATATCGCGGGCCTCGTTGCGGCGGGTCTGCATATGAACCCCGTGCCCTATGCCGACGTCGTCACCAGCACCACCCACAAGACCCTGCGCGGTCCCCGCGGCGGCATCATCCTCTGCAAGGAGGAGCTGGCCAAGCAGATCGATAAGGGCATCTTCCCGGGCACCCAGGGCGGTCCTCTGATGCACATCATCGCTTCCAAGGCAGCCTGCTTCGGCGAGGCGCTCAAGCCCGAGTTCAAGGAGTATCAGAAGCAGGTCGTGAAGAACGCGGCCGTGCTTGCCGACGGTCTCCAGAAGGCCGGCCTGCGCATCGTCTCCGGCGGTACCGACAACCACCTTATGCTCGTCGATCTCACCGCCAGCGGCAAGAGCGGCAAGGAGGTCGAGAACCTGCTCGACGCGGCGAACATCACCGTCAACAAGAACACCATCCCCAAGGAGACCCGCAGCCCCTTCGTCACCAGCGGCATCCGCATCGGCACCCCCGCGCTGACCAGCCGCGGCTTCAAGGAGGACGATATGACCGTCATCGCCGGCCTGATAGCGAAGATCGTGTTCGAGGGCGAGGCCGCCGTTGAGTACGTCAAGGCCGAGGTCGCCAAGCTGACCGCCAAGTATCCCCTCTATCCCGAAGACTGATCATTCCAACGACCCACAGGGAGCGGACCGAAAGGCCCGCTCCTTTTCTGTTACAATCGTCCCCGTTGGTGCAGCCCGGCCTTCTCCGCCGCTTGCAATAACCCGCGATCTATGGTAAAATTACCTTAAAATAATCGAACCGGAGATCTGCCTATGAAACGCATCCTTGCCTGGGCCGCGATCGTATTGACAGCGGGCGCATTTATCCTGCTCTGTCTCGTTTGGCTCCTTAAAATCAACATTTTGATACCCATCGCAATGTTCGCGCTCGCGTTCATCCTGCTCGGCGTCGTCAAAAAGATGCCGGACGATACCGCCGCGCCTTCGGATACCCCGGATGACGGGAACGGGGAGCAATGATATGGAATCGACCGTCGCCTCCGCCCCCAAACCCGGCACCCTCAAGCGCTTTGCGAGCTACTACAAGCCCCATATCGGCCTGTTTTTGACCGACATGGCCTGCGCGCTGTTCATCTCGGCCGTGGACATCGTCTACCCGCTGATCTCGCGCCACGTGCTCTACGATATCCTCGGCGCCGAGACCCCGCGCTACGGCCCGTTCTTCGTGCTGATGGGGCTTTGCTTCCTCATGTACGTGCTGCGCACCGGCGCGACCTACGTGGTGACCTATCTCGGCCACAGCCTCGGCGTCGCGATCGAGGCCGACATGCGCCGCGACGCTTTTTCGCACCTGCAAAAGCTCGGCTTCAGCTTCTATGACCGTTCCCGCACCGGTAAGCTGCTCTCGCGCTGCACCAACGATCTGTTCGACGTCACCGAGCTCGCGCACCACGGCCCGGAGGACGTGTTCATCTCGGTCGTGACCTTCCTCGGCGCGTTCATCGCCATGCTCTTCATCGAGTGGCGCCTCGCGATAGTGCTGATCCTTTCGGTGCCGATCATGATGGGCTTCGTGATGCACCTGCGCAGGCATATGAGCATGACCTCCCGCCGCGTCAAGGAGGGCACCGCGATCATCAACGCCGATATCGAATCCTCGATCAGCGGCGCAAGGGTCGCCAAGGCGTTCACCAACGAGGATTACGAGGTCGAGAAGTTCGAGAAGGGCAATTCGATCTATATCAAGTACAAGCGCGCCTATTACAAGACCATGGGCATGTTCCACGCGGGCATGGAGTTCTTCACCTCCATAATGAACGTGCTGGTCCTGACCGCGAGCGGCTTTCTGATGATGCAGAAGCGGATGGATTTCACCACGCTCGTGGTGTTCCTGCTCTACGTCTCGTCCTTTACGACGCCCATCCGCAAGCTCGCGCAGTTCTCCGAGCAGTACGCCATGGGCATGGCGGGCTTCAAGCGCTTCACCGAGCTGCTCGAGACCGAGCCCGAGATACAGGACAGCCCCGGCGCGGTCGAGCTTGAAAACGTCCGCGGCGACATCGAGTTCGATCATATCAGCTTCGGCTACGGCGCGGCCAACGGGCATAACCTCAGGGGCGACAAGGTCCTGCGCGACCTCAGCCTTTCGATAAAGGCGGGGGAGACCGTCGCGCTCGTGGGGCCCTCCGGCGGCGGCAAGACCACTATCTGCCACCTGCTGCCCCGCTTCTATGAGGTCGACAGCGGCGTCATCCGCGTCGACGGGCACGATATACGCGACGTCACCCTGGCTTCGCTCCGCCGCAATATCGGCATCGTTCAGCAGGACGTGTTCCTCTTCGCCGCCAGCGTCAAGGACAATATCCGCTACGGCAGGATCGACGCGACCGATGAGGAGATCGTGCGCGCGGCCATCGCGGCCGAGATCCACGAGGATATCATGAAGATGCCCGACGGCTACGATACGATCGTCGGCGAGCGCGGCATCACGCTCTCGGGCGGGCAGAAGCAGCGCGTCTCCATCGCCCGCATCTTTTTAAAGAACCCGCCGATCCTGATCCTCGACGAGGCGACCAGCGCGCTCGACTCCGCCACCGAGGCCCGCATCACCGCGGCGTTCGAGCGGCTGAGCCGGGGCAGGACCACGCTCGTTATCGCCCACAGGCTCTCCACCGTCCGCAACGCGGATAAGATCGCGGTCATCGACGAGCAGGGCATAGTGGAGATGGGCAGCCACGAGGAGCTGCTGAAGATCGACGGCGAATATAAGAAGCTCCATGACGCGCAGAACAGCTTTTATCTGATAAAATAAAGGAGATCATAACACATGAAAACCGCGATCAAGATCCTTTGGGGCGCTGTCATCGCCCTCGTCGTCCTGTTCATCGGTGATCTGATCTGGAGCTATGCCGATTTTAAGCTGCATCCCGAAAAGATAGGGGTGCAGTCCGCCCCTTGGTACACCGGCCCGATCATTTGGGGAGGGATCTCCCTCATTCTCATAATCATCTTCCTTCTCCTGATCGTTGTCCTCAAGCGCAAGATGCAGAAATAAAGCTTTTATAGGAGGCAAATATGGATTACACGATCGAAAAACTCAAAACGCTTATGGCGATCCCCAGCCCCTCGGGCTACACGAGGCGGGCCGCCGAATACCTGATGGACGAGCTCCGCGCCCTCGGCTACGCGCCGGAGATGACCCGCAAGGGCTGCGTGCTCTGCTGCCTCGGCGGCGAGGGCACCCCGGTGGTGTTCTCCGCGCATATCGACACGCTCGGCGCGATGGTCGCCGAGGTGAAGTCCAACGGGCGTCTCAGGCTGACGAGGATCGGCGGCATGAACCCCAACAACGCCGAGACCGAGAACGCCAAGGTCTTTACGCGCGACGGCCGCGCCTACGACGGCTGCTTCCAGATGAACGACCCCTCGGTGCACGTCAACGGCGATTACAGCACCCAGAAGCGCGATTGGGACGGCATGGAGCTGGTGCTCGACGAAAAGGTCTTCTCCGCGGACGACACGAAGAAGCTCGGCATCGCGACCGGCGACTACGTCTGCTTCGACCCGCGCACGACCGTGACCGACTCGGGCTACATCAAGAGCCGCTTCCTCGACGATAAGCTCTCCGCGGCGATCCTGCTCGATATCGCGCGCCGCATCAAAGAGGAGGACCTCGCTCTGACACGCAAGGTCTATATCTATATGACCGTCTTCGAGGAGGTCGGCCACGGCTGCTCGAGCGGCATCCCGGCGGACGCCGAGGAGATCATCAGCGTGGATATGGGCTGCGTGGGCATGGGCCTTGCATGCAAGGAGCACCAGGTCTCGATCTGCGTCAAGGACTCCCACGGGCCGTATAACTACGACCTGACCGACAGGCTGGTCAGGCTCGCCAAGAAGCATCAGCTCGACTACGCGCTGGACGTCTATCCCTTCTACGGTTCCGACGCCGACGCCGCGCTCGACGCGGGGTATGACCTCCGCCACGGTCTGATCGGCGCGGGCGTATACGCCTCCCACGGCTATGAGCGCTCCCACGTCGACGGCGTGAAGAACACCATGGAGCTGATCAAGGCGTATATCACCGAGGACTGAAGAGGATAAAAGCGAATAGAAGATAAAGGAGAGGGTCCCGGATGGGATCTTCTCTTTCTGTTACAAGCGGAACGAAATCGAGAGAAAAACGATGCACGTCGCATGGCTTCCCCTATGAGGGGAAGCTGTCACGAAGTGACTGATGAGGTGGAAAAGCAACTGATAATTGTAGTTGGGAGGAACACGTCTCTTTTCCACCTCATCCGGTTCCTTGTCGCTCTGCGCTCCAAGTTACCACCGAGCGAGCAAGCTCGCTCGCTGTCACAAAGTGACTGATGAGGGGTAAAAGCAACGGATAATATAAGCCTCGTTCCCATCGGTGCAGCCCGCCCTCCTCCTTTTTTCATCCATGTAAATAAATTGTGGCAAAACTGTAAACGAGCCCTTATTTTGTGTTCAAATCCTTTGACCTTTACCATATGTAGCCGTATAATATGCAGCGATGAGAAAATAACGGCGTTTTCCGCCCTTTTTCGGCGAAAACGGCCCCGAAAAGGAGACATAAATGGCAAAGATCGGTTACTATTCCAGAAAGCCCCTTCCGCTTGAGATGCACAAGGTGTGCGTCGTTCAGAAGACGGAGATCATTCCCGTTGAGGAGCGCGTCAAGGCGATCCGCAAGGCGGGCTTCAATACCTACCGCATGGAGTCGAAGGATATTTATCTCGATATGCTCACCGACAGCGGCGTCAACGCGATGACCAACGAGCAGCTCGGCGCGATGATGCTCGGCGACGACTGCTATGCCGGCAGCAAGACCTACTACCGCCTCGCGGACAAGATCAAGGAGATCTTCAATAAGGATTATTTCCTTCCCATCCATCAGGGCAGGGCCTGCGAATACATGCTTGCGCTCGCATACGTCAAGCCGAATCCCGGCAGCATCGTGCCGATGAACTTCCAGTTCGGCACCTCGGTCGGCAAGATCAAATACTGCGGCGGCGACTACGTGATCTGCCTCAAGGAGGAGGGCTTCAACAAGCAGAGCACCGATCCCTTCAAGGGCGATTTCGACCTTGAAAAGCTCGAGGGCGTCCTCAAGGCGAATGAAGGAAAGATCGCGTTCGTGCGCATCGAGTCCGGTACCAACCTGATCGGCGGCCAGCCCATCTCGCTGGACAATATGCTCGCTGTCTCCGAGCTCTGCAAGAAGTACGGCGTTTACTCCGTGCTGGATGCGAGCCTGCTGCAGGATAACCTGCATTTCATCAAGACCCGCGAGAACAAGTATAAGGCGCTCTCGATCCGCGAGATCGTCCGTAAGCTCTCCGACGCGATGGACATCATCTATTTCTCCGCCCGCAAGCTCGGCTTCGGCCGCGGCGGCGCGATCATCCTCAACGACGAGAAGCAGTATGAATACATCAAGACCTTCGTCGCCTCGTTCGAGGGCTTCCCGACCTTCGGCGGCATGAGCGTCAAGGAGATGGAGGCGATCCGCGTGGGCCTCGACGATACGATGGATGAGGATATCATCAGCCAGGGACCGCAGTTCATCGAGTACCTTGCCAACGAGCTCGAAGCCGCCGGCATCCCGGTCGTCACCCCTCCGGGCGGTCTCGGCTGCCATATCGACGCGATGAAGTTCATCCCCCAGATCAAGCACGGGCATTATCCCGCGGGCAGCCTCGCCTCCGCCATCTACATCGCCTCCGGTGCGCGCGGTATGGAGCGCGGCGCCATCGACGAGCCCTGGGACAGCGAGACAGAGGATGAGCCCTACGGCTCCATGGAGCTGGTCCGCCTCGCCGTTCCGAGGAGGGTCTACACCGTCTCCCAGATCAATTACCTCGTCGACCGCCTCTGCTGGCTGCGCGACAACAAGGACCTGATAGGCGGCCTCCATTTCGAGACCAAGGGCCCGCATCAGTTCTACGACGCCCTTACCGCCGATTCCGACTGGCCCGAGAAGCTGGCCGCGAAGTTCCGCGAGGATTTCGGCGATTCCCTGTAATATCGGGTAAAAGAAACGGCACTCCGCTCGAAAGCGGAGTGCCGTTTTTGTATGCTTTTATTCGGTTTTTCAGCCCTCGGAGCCGTTATCCTGCCGTTCGGCCTTTCGCTCCTTCTCGGCCTTTCTCAGCGCCCTGCGCCTCCGCCTCGATTTGCGGGTGCAGGCAAGCACTATCGCCACAGGTATCGCGAGGAACGCGAGCACGAGCACGATATGGGGCAGGTCGCCCAGGAACCATTTCGCGAAGTCGGTGAAGCCCTCGCCGACGTCCTCCATGCTCTCCCGGAAGCGGCGGGAGACCTCCTGAGAAAAGCTCTCCTCCTCGACGGGCGTCTCGCGCACGACCTCGGATACGCTCATGGTGACCTTGCTGAAAGCGATCAGCGAATCATAGCTCCTCAGGCGCGCCTCGTAGGATTCGATCTCGTAGCGGACGTCGGTCAGCCTGTCCTGCAGGGTGATGATGGTCTCAAGCTTGTCGGCCTGCGCCAGGAGCCCGAGCAGGGCGTCGTATTCGGTGCGCAGCGAGGCGAGGCGGGCCTCGGTGTCGGTATAGCGGTCGGTTACGTCGTCGACCGCCTCGTTCTTTTCGGTCACGTTGCCCAGGCCGTCGACCTCGGCAAGGAATCCGTCGAGCTTATCGGCGGGGATGCGCACCACGACGTTTGCGAACCTGAGCGGGCGGTTGTTCACGGTGCCGCGCTGGCCGGTGGAATTGCGCTCCACGTAGCCGCCCAGCTCGTTGACCTTGCCGAGCATACCGTTCATGAAATCGTCGAACTCGAGCGTCTGCACGGTCAGCTCCGCGTTGCGGATGACCTTGCGCGAGGCAAACACGCTGTCGCCGTCGGAGACGGCCTCGGAAGGCGCGGAGGTCGCCGTCGCGCCGTTGGGCTTGAGGCTGTAATTGCTGTCGGCCCGGCCCTCGTAGTCGGCAACGGGCGATGCATTCGGGACGTAGGCCTTACTGCAGCCCGTCAACACCAGGCACAGGCAGAGGATCGCCGCGATCGCGGCAAATATGCGTTTCATGGGATGGTTCTTCCTTTCGATTTTTTTCGGGGGAAAAGTGCTTCTATCTATATGACGGTTTCCCGGCGCTTTCGGTTGACGGGTTCTTATAAAAACGCGCCGCGCATATAGTTCGGTATGGATAAAACGCGTTACGACAGGCGGCAGAGAAAAGCCCCCGCCGAAAAACAGCGGCGCACTGTCCGCCGGCGCGGGGCGTTCCTGCGCGCGGTCGACCTGCCCGAGGCCCTTGAAAGGCGGCTGCCGCTCGTTAGGCTCTGCGGCGACGCCCGCATGGAGGTCGAGAACTGCTCCGGCGTGCTGGAGCTCGGCGGCGAAAGGATAAGGCTCTACACGGGCCTCGGCATACTCCGGATCGAGGGCAAAAACCTGCGCATCCTCGCGGCTTTCGGCGGCGAAATACAGGTCGAGGGCCGTATTTCGGGCCTGGAATACGAAAAATGACCGCGTTTCGCCCGGCTTTGGGGAGAAATCGTATATGTTTGGCTTTTCTTTTTCTCTTGGAAATGGTATAATAACTGTGTCTATCATATGCGAGCGGCCCGAACGCTTCATCGGCCTTGCCATGGAAAACGGCGCCGCGCTCTATGATATCGAGAAGCGGGCGAAGGACAGTTTCACGGCGCGCGTCCGTCAAAGGGACCTAAAGGCGCTGGAGCTTCTCGCCGACAAGCACGGCGCAAGGCTCTTCTGCGGCGCCCCGACGGGGCTTCCCAAAGCGTTCGCCTTCATAAAGATG
>JAEEKE010000139.1 GCA_016282255.1 Bacillota bacterium | reverse complement strand
GCGGTGTTCGATTACCTCAAGCTCAGCGACGGCTACGCGATCTTCGAGATCGTGCCGCCGAAGAAGTGGGTCGGGCAGACGGTCCTGAGCGCGGATATCCGCCGCAGGCACAACGTCAATATCATCGCGATCAAGACGCCGAGCGGGCATATGCTGCTGCCCACCCCCGATTACGTCTTCAATGCCGACGATCACCTGATGGTGTTCGGAAAGCACGCCGCGATCGAGAAGCTCTGACGGCAAACGGCCCGGGCGGCTGAACGCCGCCGCGCCGGGTCACAATATATGATGTATGCGCAAAAAAGTACTTGCTTTTTTCCCCGCGTTGTAGTATCATATTTCGCGGACTTAAAACCACGGAGAGATGGCTGAGCTTGGTCTAAGGCGCACGACTGGAAATCGTGTATACGGGGAACCGTATCAAGGGTTCGAATCCCTTTCTCTCCGCCAAATAAATACCTCCCACTTGGGAGGTATTTTTTGTGCCGTATAGTGCAGGGATTCGAAGCCGCGAAAAGCAAAGGCAACCGTGTTGCCTTTGCCGCGGCCGGCTTTTTTGCATAGGGCAAGTGCGAAGCGGTTTGAGCGAGCACGCGACCCGATATGCAAAAAAGGAATCCCTTTCTCTCTTGGACTCTAGCTTTTATAATCGATCCGTAACTTATACCCCTCATCAGTCATCGGGTCGCTCCGCGCTCCCCGCCGACAGCTTCCCCCCAGGGGGAAGCCATGCGATGGGCTCCATTTTTCGATCGTGGTTTGATCCGCTTGCCGTTCGGCTGGCGGATGGTATCCGCCCCTACGAGTTTTTGTAATCGGAGGATTGACGTTCCGCTCTTTGTATTGCTTATTAACGGTTTTTCTGGTATAGTTGAGGCATCAAACGCGGAGCGGACGAACCATGGTCATCATCATTACAGGCGCATCCCACACCGGCAAGACGCTTCTGGCGCAGCGGATGCTTGAAAAATACAGATACCCCTATCTGTCCGTCGATCACCTCAAGATGGGCCTGATACGCAGCGGGAACACCGCGCTGACGCCCTATGACGACGAGGCGCTGACCGGGTACCTCTGGCCCATCGTGTGCGGAATGATCAAGACCGCGACAGAGAACCGGCAGGATCTGATCGTCGAGGGCTGCTACGTGCCGTTCGACTGGCGCGGGAGCTTCCCGGAGGAGTACCTTCCCCATATACGCTTTATCTGCCTGGCCTTTACCGAAGGCTATATCGACGCGCATTTCGAGGAGATCCGTGCCCATGCCTGCGCGATCGAGGCGCGGCTTTTCGTTGACGACCTGACGAAGGAGGGCGTGAAGGCGGAGAATCGGCGATATCTTGAGGGTTTTTCGCAGCGCGGCGAAAACGTGGTAATGATAGACTCCCCCGCCTTCTATACGGGCGGCACGGCGGCGCTTTGGGAGCGTTTATCCTCCGATCCTGCCGATCCAGCAGAGGAAGAAGCGGATCCCTTGATCGAGGATGCCAGGCGCTATATCGAGCGGCTTTTTATGAACGACCGCGGCGGGCACGACGCGGCGCATTCGCTGCGCGTGTACAGAAACGCGATGGAGATCGCCTCGGGCGAGCCGGGGTGCGATAAAAGCATTGCCGCGCTCGCCGCGCTGCTGCACGACGCCGACGACCATAAGCTGTTTTCGACCGAGAATAACTATAACGCCCGGGCGTTTCTTACCGAGCACGGGATCGAAGGGGGCGAGGCCGAGCGCATCGTGGACGCGATCAACTCCGTTTCGTTCAGCCGGAACCGCGGCAGGACCCCGGGGACAATCGAGGGCCGGGTCGTGCAGGACGCCGACAGGCTGGATGCGATCGGCGCGGTCGGCATCGCCAGGACCTTCGCCTACGGCGGCGGGCACGGGCGCAGCATCGAGGGGAGCGTGGAGCACTTCTACGATAAGCTGCTGCTCCTTAAGGACCTTATGAATACCGACGCCGCGAAGACGCTTGCCGAGAGCCGCCACGCCTTTATGGAGGCCTTCCTTGAAGAGCTCGCCTTCGAGACCGGCATCTCCGGCAAAAGCCTATAAAACGTCACATTTTTGCCGCCGACCGCCCGTTGAACCGCAGATGAATTTCTGTTATAATACAGTCAGACGATCGGCAAATACCCTCAATTGAAAGGCAATGCTATGAACGAACGCAAATTCACCGTCAATTCCCTGGTCCTGATCGTGATGATCTTCTCGCTCGCGCTGCTGTTCTTCACCGTCAACCTCGTCACGATGGCGGAGCCCTACGCCGAAAACAGCTTTTACAGGATCGAGGGCACGAAATACTACGTGCATTATTCCACGATGGATCCCAGCGGTATCTACCTCGGGAGCGGCCGCACCGCGGAGCTGATGATCGAGGGCAAGTACGGGCACGACTGGGGCGCCGTCGCCGTGGGCGACAAGCTCTATATCAACGAGTATTCGAAGACCGATTTCGGCATAATGCTGACGAGGCTCGTGTGCATCGACCTTACCACGTTCGAGAAGACCGTGCTTAGGAACGACACGATGCTGCGCGGCCGCTGCCGCTCGGGCGAGCTGGTTGCGGTGAGCGGCTTTGTGATGCCCTCCAACATGCCCGATACCAACTCGCTCTGCAAGATGTACAGCTTCTCCAAGAACGATATCCATCTTGAGGATAAGGACGCGGTGGTGCTCTACATCGATCCCGAGACCGCCGCGGTGGTTCACAGCGTGCGCGATAAAGCGGCGCTTGAGGACGATTTCGAGAGCCGATTCATCGAGACGACGCTTGAGGAGGCAGCACAATGAAGGTCCAATTCGGTCTTAAACTGATCAGAAAGATCACCGGCGCCGATATCAACGTCTATATTCAGCAGTTCGCCGCGATACTGCCCGTGCTGCATATCTCGCTTGCGGCGGGCTATATGGCCCTGCTCGCGCGCAGCACGGTATCGTCCTTCCTGTTCGACGTGGGCGTTTCGACGCTTCCCCGCGCCGTGGTCTTCGGCATCTCCCGCCTCTACGGGCTTGTAAAGAGCGAGCTGCTGCTCTGCTTCCTTATCCTCGCCTATGCTCTCGCGCTGGGTCTTATCGCGCACCGGCTCTTCCATATCAAGCGCGAACGCTCCCGCGTGTGCCACTGGATCTTCATCGCGCTGATCGCCTGCGACCTGGTGCTGCGCCTGATGCCGTTTGAATTCAACCGCACCTTCGGCGTCGCGCCCGCGATCATCGGCTTCGTGCTCAACCTTGCAGGCCTGGTGCTGCTCGTGCTCGACCTCTATTTCGACCGCAGGAACGAAAGCGGTGAAACGGCGCTCAACTGAGCCTTTATAAACGCATCGCCCCGCTGCCATTCGGCAGCGGGGCGATTTTTCGTTTTGCTTATTCTTTTTCAGGCCCGGGGACTCAGTCCTCGATCATGATGACCTTCTTCTCGGGGAGCTTGGCTTCCTTCTTGGGCACGGTCAGCTTGAGCACGCCGTCCTCGAACTTCGCCTTGATATCGGTCTCGTCGAGATTCTTGCCGACGTAGAAGCTCCTCTGCATCGAGCCCGCATAGCGCTCGCGGCGGATCAGCTTGCCCTGCTTGTCGTTACGGTCGGTATCGAGGCCCTTGGCCGCGGTGACGGTCAGATAGCCGTTCTCAAGGCTGAGGCCGATCTCATCCTTCTTGAAGCCGGGCAGATCGATATCCACCTCGTAGCGGTCGTCATGCTCATGGACGTCGGTCCTCATCACGTGCGGCGCGTTCTTGCCGTAAAGCTTCTTGTCGACGTCTTCCAGATCCCTGAAGGTCGGGAAGGTCATGTCCATGAGGTCGTCAAAGATACTGTCGTTGAAAATACGCGGATACAACATAAGTCATTCCTCCTTTACGCATTGCGTGTTGTACTTCGCATTGGGACGGAGGGTCCTTGCTTCGGATCCCGCGGGGATTCGCTTTCGCCCGTCCTCCGGGATCCCGCTCTCTGTTCCTTTGTTTGTGACTGTATTATAGCATCGATTGTTAGCACTGTCAAGCGTTGAGTGCTAATAATCCGATGAACCTTTTGTGACAGTCCACAATATTGCCATTATTGGCCGTTTGGGGAGGAATTATACGCGCTTTGAATAAAAAAGCCCGCTCGAAAGCGGGCAGATGACTGTAAACAGCCGATCAGAAGGTCTTTACGGCGATCTCAAAGCCGTTGAGCGCCGTCACGGAAGCGGCGTCCGCGGCGTCGATAAAGAGCACGGACGGCTGCTCGCGCGGGATATAGGCTATCAGCATCTCGTCGGAAGCGAGCTCCTTCGCGGCCGCGGCGGCGACCGAAAGTTTCTCAAACGAGAATAGCCTGTTCGCGGCGATGCAGGCGCTGACGAGGCTGCCGTTTTTATCGAGCGCGGCGGCGGAGAACAGCGCGTCATAGACCTCCCCCGTCCCCTCCGAGAAATGCGGGTGGCGGTAGAGCACGCGGTCCTCCGAGGAAACGCGGTAGTACTCCTTCGCGTCCTCATAATCAAAGGCGCGGTAGACGGCGCAGGCCGAGCCCGCGGCCATCGGCAGCCCGACGCATTCCTTTGGCTCCTCGCCGATAAGGGTGGAGATGACGTACTGCCCGTCGTCCTCCAGCCCCGCAAGCGTTAAGGTGAGGCCGTCCGGAGCGATCAGATAGCCCCTGTCGTACCCCGCGCGCACGAGCTGGTCGCGCAGATGATCGAGCATATAGGCGTACCTGAGCCAACCGAGGTCGAGTGCTGAGGGCTTGACCTCATAATCGCTCTCAAAGCGCTCGTACTCCGCCGAGACCGAGAAATTGACGATATGCTTTATGGGATCGACGAGCCTGAGCGAGAAGTTCGCTTCGTTCGTGCAGGCCGCGGCGATACCCGCAAGCCGCTCCGCCTCGGGCTCGTTGACGGCCGGATCGAAGCTCTCCCTGTCGTTCAAAACGCGGATCTGCTGCCACTCGGTATAGAGCGCGCCGCCGAAGAGGTTGAATTCGCCCGCCTCGGTATGCTTCACGGCGTCGGCCAGAATGGCGTAGAGATCGGGGTCGAGCTCTATATCCTCGCCCCTGTGCGCGTTGATGTACGCGATGTTTTTAAAGCCCTCGTACTCATTTTCGGGATCGAGCAGCTTATAGATGCGCTTGAGCGCGCTGCTGTACAGCGTTTTGAGCTCCATCTGCGCGCTGCGGATCTCCTCGCTGCTGCCGGAAAAATAGTAGGTGAAGGAAACGCCGCTCGCGTAGAGCGGGCAGTCGGCGTCCGCCTCGGCGTCCACGGCGTAGTAGCCGGGGACCTTGCGTACGATCCGGCTCAGGGCGAAGGCGGAGAGGGATAGGAACGCGGCGACCGCGAGGATGAGCGCGATAGTGCGTATCCTTTTCTTTTTGCGCTCCTCCGGGGTGAGGTTCTTATTCTCGATGCCGTCGATCACGAGGGGCTGCGGGGCTTTTGCTTTATTCTTGCTCATGGTGACTTTTCTATCGCCCGATCGGGGCGCTTAAAAAATGCAGCCGGCCGATTTGGGGCCGGCTGCGAAGGATTCCTGCTTACTCCTGTGCGGGAGCGGTGTTGCGGATCTCCCTGTACTTCTCGATCTCCGACGGGCTGCCGTAGACGAAATGCCCGGGGACGACTTCGGTAAGCGCGGGCTGCTCCTGAGAATAATCGTGCATCTTCGTGTCGTAGACGAAGAGCTTCTTGTTCTTCTCGAGGATGGGATCCGGAACGGGGATCGCGCTCATAAGGGACTTGGTGTAGGGATGCAGCGGATAGTGGAACAGCTCCTCGGTCTCCGCGATCTCCATGATACGGCCCTTGTAGATAACGACGATGCGGTCGCTGATGAAACGGACGATCGACAGGTCGTGCGCGATGAAGAGATAGGTGAGGCCCCTTTCCTTCTTGAACCTTTCGAGCAGGTTGAGGACCTGCGCACGAATGGAAACGTCCAGAGCGGAGATGGGCTCGTCCGCAATGATGAACTCGGGCTCCATGACGATGGACCTTGCGAGGCCGACGCGCTGGCGCTGGCCGCCGGAGAACTCATGCGGATAACGGGTAAGGTGCTCGGGCAGCAGGCCGACGTCCTCGGTGATCTTCTCGATCTTGCTCATCCTGTCCTTCTCATCCTTATAGAGATGGAAGTTATAGAGGCCTTCGGAGATGATGTACTCGATCGTGGCGCGCTCGTTGAGGGAGGCGGCGGGGTCCTGGAAGATCATCTGGATCTTGCGGATGACCTCGCGGTCGTCCTTCCTGGAGAGCTTGCCCGAGATGCGCTTGCCCTTGTAGAGGATCTGACCTGCGGAGCAGGGGTTGATGCGGATGATAGCACGGCCGATGGTGGTCTTACCGGAGCCGGACTCTCCGACGAGGGACAGCGTCTCGCCCTTGTAGATGTCGAAGCTGACATCGCTGACGGCTTTGAACGCCTTTTTGCCTCTGCCGAAGACAACATCCAGATGCTGTATTGAAAGCAATACTTCTTTATCTGACTGATTCATATGCCGTCTCCTTATGCCTTGTACTCAACGTACGTCCTCTGCATCTTCTCATGCAGGTTCTGTATGTTGTGGGGGGTCTCCACCTTGGGCGCCCTCGGGTCAAGCAGCCAGGTCTTGGCGTAGTGAGTATCGGTGATCTTGAACATCGGGGGTTCCTTCTCAAGATCGATGCTCATAGCATACTGGTTCCTGGGAGCGAACGCATCGCCCTTGATCTTGTTGTAGAGGGAAGGCGGAGTGCCGGGGATCGAGAAGAGGTCGGTGCCCTTTTCGCAGAGCTGGGGCAGCGAGGAAAGCAGCGCCCAGGTGTAGGGATGGCGGGGATCGTAGAAGACCTCCTCCACGGTGCCGATCTCGACGATCTGGCCGGCGTACAGCACCGCTACGCGCTCCGCGACGTTGGCGACGACGCCGAGGTCGTGGGTGATGTAAACGGTGGTATAGCCGAGGTCATCCTGCAGCTGCTTGATAAGCCTGATGATCTGCGCCTGGATCGTAACGTCCAGAGCGGTGGTCGGCTCGTCGCAGATAAGGATCTTGGGCTGGCAGGAGAGCGCGATCGCGATGACGATCCTCTGCCTCATGCCGCCGGAATACTCGAACGGATAGTCGTTGAAGCGCTTCTCGGGATCGGGGATACCGACCTTTGCCATGATGTCGAGCGTGCGGCGCTTGGCCTCCTCCTGCGAGCACTTCTGGTGCTTGAGGATAACGGTCATGATCTGCTTGCCGATCGTGATGACCGGGTTGAGCGAGGTCATCGGGTCCTGGAAGACCGTGGCGATACGGCGGCCGCGGATGCGCTGCCAGTCATTGGTGTGCTTGATCTTCGCGCAGTCGATGATCGCATAGCCCTTCATCGTCTGGTTCGCTTCATCCATGCCGCGGTACTCGACGCGGAACGCGGCGACCTCGAAGATCTTGTTGAGGACGGTGGGATCGTTCAGATCCTCGCCGGTGCTCATGGCGACCTTGAACGCCTTGTTCAGCTTCGAACGGAACTGGAGCTGATTCTTGAGGGGGTACCTCGCGGTGGACAGCAGCAGCTCCTTGGCGATCTTCTCGTTGCGGGCGATGACTTCGTCGGACAGGCCGTAGGGATTGTTCGGATTGTCGGGCGTGTCGATCTTGGCCTTGCGCTGCGCCTCGAGCTCCGCAAGCTCGGCCTTGTCGGCCGCCATCTTGGCGGAATCGGAGGAATACGCGCTCTTGCGCTGAGCGATCAGCGCCTTCATCTCGTTCTCGACCTTCTCACGCTCGGCGTTGTAGCCCTCGATCTCCTGCTTGATCTTCTCCATCTCGATCGCATCCTCGCGGTTGCGGCGGTCAAGGGTCTGCAGGTAGTTGTTCTTATCGACGGCCTTATCGGTAAGCTGCTTGATGCGCACTTCGAAATCGGCCTCTTCATCAAGGCTCAGCGACTGCGAAGCGTGGATCTCATTCTTCTTATCGACGATCCTGCGGAACTCCTCGGCACCGCGCTCGAGAACGGAGTTCTTGTTGAGCATCTCGGTGTAGTTCTTGAGGAGCTTCTGGTTGTGCGGGGTCATCTTGACCTCGGTCTCGGAGATCTCGTCGTCGGAGAAGATGATGGTGCCGTTGGAGATGAAACCGTTGGTCTCCAGCATGCCGGCGAAGGTCTTGGTAAGGACGGATTTGCCCGAACCGGACTCGCCGACGATCGCGAGGGACTCGTTCTCGTAGATATCGAGGGAGACGCGGCGGATAGCCGTCAGGATACGGCCGCGAACGTTGAACTTGACCTCGACGTCCTTGAGGGAGAGAAGGACTTTCCTATCATTAGTGGGAGTAGCATTCTGTTCCATGATATCGTCCTCCTATTACATATGGGTCTTGGGATCGGTCGCGTCCGCGAGGTTCTGACCGAGCAGGTAGAGGATGATGGTCAGAAGAGCGGCATAGAGGACCGGAGGCCAGAACTCCCAGGGGTAGGTGATGAACGCCGTCTGCGCTTCGCTGATCATACGGCCGAGGCTCGGGACCTGAGCGGAAAGACCGATGCCGATGAAGGACATGTAGGTCTCAAGGCTGATGTAGCTGGGGACCTCGGTGGCGAGCAGCGTAACGATGACGGAGGTGAGGAACGGCAGGATGTTCTTGGAGATGATCCTGTTGATCGGAGTACCGAGGCACTTGGACGCCAGCGAATACTCACGGTCGCGGATGATCATGACCTGCGTTCTGAAGAAGAACGCGACGCCGAGCCATTGCGTGATGGTCATTGCGAAGACCAGGCTCCAGAAGCCGGAACCGATGATGTAGATCAGAACGGCGACTATGAGGATGTAGGGAACGTTCGCAATGATGTTGAAGATCGGGATCAGGATCGCATCGAGCCGTTTGGAGAAGCCCCAGATGGCGCCGATGATGATGCCGATGGTCATATTGATCGTGGCGCAGATGATAGCGAGCAGCAGGGACATACGCGCGCCGGCGAAGATGTTGTAGGTGATGGAGTTGCCGGACTGACCGGAACCGAGCAGCCACTTAAAGCAGACTCCGAACTCCTTCATCATGAACTTCGGGCTCTTGTTGTAGTACTGCGCGTTCGTGACGTTCTCGGTGGGATCGTACTTGCAGATCATCGGCACGAAGATGGCCGAGAGGATCAGGATGACGAACAGCGCTATCAGGATGATGTTGCCCTTTTTCCTGAAGAACACGCGGAAAACGGATCTCCAGTAGGAATACCTGGGCGCGATGATCTTTTCGGAGGAGATAGCGTCGTTGCCGACGATACTAAAACCGAGATCATCCTGCATTTCAGGATTTGCTGCGTTTTTGATTTCGTCGCTCATTACTTTCTACCTCCGCCGCTGTCTTTGGATAGCGAGATTCTCGGGTCGTACTTGGCAAGCAGCAGGTCGCCGAGGATCTGGCCGGTGATACTGATCGCCGTGATGATGAAGGTCATCGCCACGATAACGGAGTTATCATGCGCATTGATGGCGTTGATCATCAGACCGCCGACGCCGGGGACGCCGTAAACACGCTCGGTCATGAGCGCGCCGGTCAGGCAGAACAGGATGCTGGAAGGAATGCCCTGGACCAGGTAGATCATGGCGTTCCTCGAGATATGGATATTGTAGATCTCCTTCTCGCTCATACCCTCGGCCCTGGCGAACTTGACGTAGTCGGAGTTCATCTGGTCGATCATGTAGCGGCGGGTCCACTTCATAAGGGAACCGATGCTGCCGAGCGACAGGGATATGGTCGGGAGGATGTAGGCGAGTATCTTGGTCTCGGCCGTGGCGAACTTATACGGCAGCTTGAAGATCTGCGTACCGATGGCCGCCACGATGAAGATATATGCAAGCGAAGGAACCGCGGCAACGAAGACGATATAGGCCTTGCCGATCTTATCGATCAGCTTATCCTTCTTGCGCGCCATCAGGATACCGATCGAAACGCCGATGCCGTAGGCCAGGATAACGGAGATGATGCCGATGACGAAGGAGTTGCCGAGCTGGGAGAGACCGGAGCGCTTATACTGCGCGACCGTGTAGTGGTCCGGAAACTCGTCCATCTCGTTCGGCGTCAGCTCGCTCGCGTTATAGGTAAGCGTGTGGAAGTCGAGCGCGGTCTCCTCATAGCGGTCGGTGCCGATCCAGTTGGGGAACTGCTGCATGGACGACTTTAAGCCGCCCGTCGGCGTGGTGATAACGGTGGTTATCTCCTGCCCGCGGTAGGTGGTGTACGAGGTGCCGAAATTGAAGTGCACCCAGTTCTGATGGATGAACGGGAAGCGTTCATCGAAATAGAGCTGGTACTTATGCTGCGTGCCCGAACCCACCAGAGCGAAGCCGACCTTGGAATAGGGATCCTTCTCGAAGCGGACGTAGCGCTCGGTCAGGTTCTCGTCCTTGACCTGGTTCTTGCTCTCGAACGTCAGCAGATGGGTGAAGTAGTTGATGAGGCGCGAGAACACGCTCTTATCCTTCGTGGCGATCAGGTAGGGCCTGCCGCCGGGCTTCATCTGGCCGTTCTTATAGGTCTGGGGCTCGAGATAAACGATATCGTAGTGGGAATACTTTTCCTTGAATTCCTTTACGCTCTCGTTTTCAGCGGCCTGATCGGGCTTCTTGAGGACGTCGCGGTCCCTGATATAATCCGGCTGTTTATCATATCCGTCGCCGTACAGCGTCTGGTATTTTTCCCTGAGGAAGCTGCCGTATTCGACGTAATTCAAATACCCGTACTTCTGGTACATCTGGTATTCGTACATCGTTCGGTCGTTAAGATTCTTCTTGTTCCACATATCATCCGTCTGGAAGATAACGTTCCTGTGGATGCAGGTGTAGACAAGGAACATAACGATCGCGACAACCACTATCAGAGAGAAGATGGAGAAGAGTATGCGTTTAAGCAAATACTTTTTCATAATCGTATCCGTCCGATCACGGGTCGGTCCGTGATCTTCCTCTCATTCGAAATTGCGGACTGGCGCCCCCTGAGGAGCGTGTGGTTCGGCCTTGCCGAGTTGGAAAGTGGATCTGATCCTAAGTATCTTGCGATACCGCCCGCGTTTTGCCGCAGCGGGGCGTTTGGACGCGGGGTGCCCCGGGGACGGGGCGGAACGAGGGGTGAAATGTTCCTGTTTAGAGGCGGGAGGCTCAAAACTAAGCCTATAATGTGCATATAGGGGGTTGCCCCCCTATATGCTTTTCGGTTTTACCCGAAACGGTATTGAATTAGAACAGACCGATGACCTTGGCCATGTAGCCCTCGTTGTAGCCGAGGAAGGTGTCAAGGTAGGTGCAGGGATCACCGAAGTCGGGACCCCAGCCGGAGCCGTAGAACATGTCGAACAGACCGGCCTCACCGTTGGAAGCACGATAACCGCAGGCATAGAAGTCTTCGGTGGTGGAGGCGGCGATCAGGTTGACCTGAACGTTCTCAGCGCCGAGGGTCTCCTCGATGAACTGCTTGTAGGCCTTGGCCTGGTTGGTGTTGGTGGTAGCGGTCTCGAGGTAGACGACGTCGATCTGGATGGGCCAGGTCTTGATGGCGTCGCCGAGCTCTTCCTTAGCGGCGGCAAGGCAAGCCTTCGCCTCATCGGGATGGAACCAGCCGTTTACGCCGTCATGGACGTCGATGGGCATGTTGTACGCGTTGGTTACGTAGTACTGAACGATGTCGCCATAGAAGGTGTTGGCCGCGAAGGTGTGGCCGTCCTCGTCGGTGACGTCCTCGGAGAGCTTGACGAACTCGGGCGCGGTGTACATGTTGCGGAGGGAGGTGAGCTTCAGATCTTCACCGCGGGAAACCGCATTGTAGGTGGCCTTGTCGAAAGCATACTGGAGAGCCAGACGGAAGTTCTGATTCAGCAGAGCGATGTGGGTATCGATCTTCGCATCGTCGTCGTCAGCCTGGGGGCTCTTGCAGGCGCCGCTCTCAAGCTGATAGGTGCCGCGGTTGAGGTTCAGACCGCCGAAGTACGAGGTGGAGGTGGTGTCGGAGATGTAGGCGTAGGTGTCGAAGTTGCCATCCTCTTTCGCCAGGTCGAGCAGACCGGAAGCGGAGGTGAGGGAGCAGCCGGCGTAGGTGCCCGCTACCGTGTCATTGTAGAACGCGGTGGGGTTGGAACCGTCGTCATAGACCCACTTTACGGAGTTAAGGGTGACCTTATCGGCGTTGTAGTAGTTGGGGTTCTTGACGATCAGGATCTCGGACTCCTTCTGAAGCTTCTGGATAAGGAAGGGACCGCAGTAGACCTGGGAGGAAACGTCGGTCTGGAGACCGTAGGTGTAGGTAGTGGTGTCCTGAACTGCCGCAGCATACTCCTCGATACCGAACACACCGCCGCGGCTCTCATAGAAGCTCTTGCAGATGGGGAGGAAGATCGAGTAGGTGAGCATGGTGGGGAAGTAGGAAACGGGCTCGCAGAGGGTGACGACGAGGGTGTAGTCGTCGGTGGCCTTATAGCCGACCTCTTCGAAGCTGCCGCCCTCCTTGACGTACTCCATTGCACCGGCAACGATGCCGAAAACAAGGGACTCAAGACCGGCGCCGCAGTCGAGCATATGCTGGAAACCGGCGACGAAGTCGTTGGCGGTCAGCTCGGCATACTCACGACCCTCGGAGGTGTACCACTTAACGCCCTTACGGATCTTGAAGGTGTAGGTCAGGCCGTCCTCGGACATCTCCCAGCTCTCGGCGAGAGCGGGCTGCATCTGGCTGAGGTTGTCGTACTCGACAAGGCCCTCAACGCAGTTGACGGTGATCTCGGTATCGGACTGGGAGGAAGTGTTCAGCCAGTCGATGGTTGCGGGAGCGGTGGAGAAGGTGAGGGTGTAGGTATCCTGGAGGGTGTGGCCCTTGCCGGTCAGATAGCCGGCGGGATCATAGGTGCCGTTGCCCGCGGCAGCAGCACGCCAGGACTCGAGCATCTCATTGCGCTCTTCGGGCTTGATGAACTCATCGCTGATGACGAGGCCATGGAGACGGTCGTCATCGTTGCCCCACATGACGTACGGAACGGTCCTGGGAGCGATACGGCTGATCTGATAGGCACCGCCCTGGGTGGTGGTGGGGATCATGACGCCGGTGCTGAGGAGATAAGCCTCGGCCTTAGCCATCTTGACGAACCTCTCGTCGACGGTGGCGGCCTGCTTCGCCTCGGTCAGCATTTCGCTGTACTTGCCGAGAACGAGCTCGTAGACTTCGTCATCCTCCGCACGCTCGTAAGCTTCGGGACGTACGAACGGAGTAGCGGGGACCTCAGTCTCAACGGGCTTTTCAGTCTCGTTGTTGGGAGCCTGAGTGTCGGTGTTGGGAGCCGGAGTGTTATCCGGAGTGTTGGGCTTTGTGCAAGCTGCGAACGCGGTAAGGACCATGATCGCCGCAAGGCACAGTGCGAGAATCTTTCTCATGATGTATCCTCCTACGTTATTTATTGCCGGAAAGCGAATATCACGGCAGGCGCAATAAACACCTCCGAGCAATATCGGATAATTAATTATATCGTCATTCTTCGTTAAATGCAATACCTTTTTTATCTATTCTTAAAAAAAACTGAATGTGGCGCTGTACGGAAGCAAAAACCGTTTTGAAAGCTTGTTTTCCAATTGGCAAAAAGACTTTTTCCGCCGCCGCAGGGCATCGGCGCCGTGCAAAAACCGCCGCACAGCCGTTTTCGGACGCGGGCGGAGCGGAAAGGACGAAAAATATATGCGGGAACGGGCTTTTCGCTGCAGCGCCCGTACCCGGCGAGGAGCGGGCATTCGGCGTCCGGCGCGCGTCAGGCCCGTTACTTCATATTATAAAACGAGCATATTTCGGCAGAGTCCAAGCCGTGTTTTCGGCCCGTGCGGGGCTTGAAAGCGGCGGTGCGGTATGCTATTATTGAAGCAGGACGGAACGCCGCCCGCCTTTCCCCGGACGCATCTCATTTTCTCGGGAGGACGATATGAAGTTTTTCAGACCGAAGCTCTTCACCGCCATGAAGGGCTATAAGAAGGAGCAGCTGATAAACGACCTTATAGCGGGTCTGATCGTCGCGATCATCGCGCTGCCGCTTTCGATCGCGCTCGCGATAGCCTCGGGCGTTTCGCCCGAACAGGGCCTCTATACCGCGATAGTCGCGGGCTTCGTGATCGCCTGCCTGGGCGGCAGCAGGGTCAATATCTCGGGCCCGACCGCAGCGTTCGCCGCGATCGTCGCCGGGATCGTCGCCCAGCACGGGCTCTCCGGCCTCATCGTCGCCACACTGATGGCGGGCGTGATACTGATACTGATGGGCCTTCTCCGCTTCGGGTCGCTTATCAAATACATCCCGATGACGATCACGGTCGGCTTCACCGCCGGCATCGCCGTGACGATAATCATCGGTCAGATCAAGGATTTCCTGGGGCTTACCTTCCCCGCGAGCACGAACGCGATAGAGACGATGGAGAAGCTGAAGGCGGTGTTCGCTTCGCTTGGCACGATCAATCCCCACGCGCTGATAGTCGGCCTGTTCGGCATGGCGATACTGATCCTCTGGCCGCTGATCGGCAAGAAGGGAAAGAGCGGGTTTGCGAAGGTATGCGCCAAGATCCCGCCCTCGATCATCGCGGTGGTGCTGGGCGTGCTGCTCGTTAAGTTCACTCCGCTCAAGGTCAACACGATCGGCACCCTCTACCCCGACCTTCCCTCGGGCTTCCCCGCCCCCTCGCTGCCTTCATTCAGCTTTGAGACGATCCGCTCCGTGGCGCCGAGCGCGCTGACGATCGCCATCCTCGCCGCGATAGAGAGCCTGCTCTCCTGCGTCGTTTCGGACGGCATGATCGGCGATAAGCACGATTCCAATACAGAGCTTATCGCCCTGGGCGTCGGCAATATCGCGAGCGGCATTTTCGGCGGCATACCCGCGACCGGCGCGATCGCGAGGACCGCGGCGAACGTCAAGAACGGCGGCCGCTCCCCCGTGGCCGGCATGGTGCACGCGGTCGTGCTGCTGCTGTTCCTGCTGGTGCTGATGCCGCTTGCAAAGCTGATACCGATGCCGATCATCGCGGCGATACTGTTCATGGTGGCCTACAACATGAGCGAATGGCGGCATTTCGTGCATATCTGCAAGAGCTCGCCCAAGAGCGACATCATAGTTATGGTCGTCACCTTCGTGCTGACCGTGGTGTTCGACCTGGTGGTCGCGATCATCGCCGGCCTGCTGCTCGCTTTCATCCTTTTCATGAAGCGCACGAGCGAGGTCACGAACGTGCGCCGCTGGGACGGCAGGGACGAGGGCGCCGAAGGCGGGACAAGGGAGATACCCGATGGCACGCTGATCTACGAATACAACGGGCCGATGTTCTTCGCCGGGGCGGATAAGATCCTCGAATTCGCCGTGGAGGAGGATACGCGCGTCATGATCCTGAGGCTGGGCAGCGTGTTCTCGATGGACGCGACCGCGATGAAGAACCTTGAGTTCATCAGGGAGAGCTGTGAACAAAAGGGCGTGCGCCTGATCATCTCCAACGCGCAGGAGCATCCCCTCCGCGTTATGAAGAAGGCGGGCTTTATAGAGAAGCTCGGCGAGGAGAACTTCGTTTCGGGCATCGACGAAGCGCTCAGGCTGGCCGCTCAGACGAACGAATAACAAAAGAACAAAGCGGCGCCGGTCCGAAGCAAAGGACCGGCGCTTTCATATGCCGAATTTAATTGAAAAGAATCAGTTTGTGACCTTTTCGGCGTTCTGCGTCCAGGAGACGACCGCGCCGCCGTTTGTTTCGATGCTGTACGCGCCGCCGAGGCCGAGAAGATCGGAGGCGATCCAGACGGAGGAATAGTCGTTTTCGAGGACGAACGCGATCGAGGTACCGTCGGTGCCGGTCACGGAATAGCTGCCCGCCGGGAGGCTGACGCCGCGCGCGACGAAGTTGTTGACCGAGCCGGATACGGGCGTTTCGCAGACGCCGCCCATCGCGATGATCGTGCCGCCGGTGACGGTGATCCTGCCGTCGACGTCCACGGAGCCCGCGGTATTGCCTATGGCCGCGCCGCAGCGCACGACGACGAAGCCGCCGCTCATGGTGAAATTGCCGTTCGAGTCGATGCCGTCGGTATCGCCGTCCGGCACGGTGATGTCCACGCTGCCGCCCGCGATCTCGATAAGGGGCGTTTTGACGCCCTTCTGGGCGTTGATGCCGTCGTCCGTGCCGACGAGCCGGACGGCGCCGCCGCCGATATAGACGGTGTTCGCCTCCACGCCCTCGTGGGAGCGATCGACGTTGACGCTGCCGCCGGTGACGGAAAAGCTGCCGCCGGCATGGAAGGCGTCGTCGTCGCTGGAGATCTCTACCCTGCCGCCCGAGATCGAGATATCGCCCGATGAGGACGAGCCGTTGTCGAGCGCGTTCCTCGCATCCGCATGCATGCCGTCGCCGCTTGAGAGGATGCTGATCGCGCCATATTCGACACTTATAGCGTTCGCCGCCTTGACGCCCATTGCCGCATCCGCCGTCGCCGCGCCGGAGTATGCGCCGGAGCTGATATTGACGGAGCAGTCGCCCGAGGCCGGGGAAAGCACGAAATCATAGGCCGCGGAGACGCCGTGGCCGGCGGAGAGGATGTTCACGCTGCCGCCGGTGACGGAGACCGTGCCGCGCTGGTTGCCCTTGGATGAGACGCCGGAGTTCGCGGTCTTGATGCCGCCGCCCTCCCTTGAGATGAGCAGCAGGCTGCCGGATTCGATCTCTACCGAATCGCTGCCGCGAAGGGCGGTATCCGGGGAGTCGATCTTTAATGAAACGTTCTTGACGCCGAGATCGTCCTTGGTCTTGACGCCGAATTTATAGGAGGAGGCGATCACGAGCGTGCCCTTGCCGGTGAGCTTGAGATCGGTCTCGGCATAGACCGCCGCGTCGCCCGTCCCCTTCGCGTCGGTCCTCAGATCACGGATCACGTTGTAGCTGCCGGTCTCGGACTTGATGATGACCTTGTCCGCGCCGAGCACTGCGATCGGGGAGGAAGAATCGGATTCGATGACGGCGCCGCAGAGGGTCAGGCGGACCTCGGCGCTGGAGGGGGCGTTGACTACGATGCTGCCGCGGAGCTTTCCGGAGAGGAAGTATTCGCCCGCGGACGAGACGGTGTAGACCGAATCCTTGGCGGAGAGCGCCTTGCCGTCCGAAGAGGTGATCGAGAACGCTCCGGTGCTTTCGAGTGAACTGTTTTCAAAATCTTCGTACGGCAGCGCGGTCGCCGAAGGATCGGGCGTGAACTGCACGGGCTCGCCCGTTTCGCCGCCGTTATTGCCGTTGTTGCCGTTATTGCCGTTGTTTTTGCCGCAGGCCGCAAACGCGAGCAGCATTATGAGCGCCGTGAGGGCGGCAAGCGCCCTGATAATACGGCGGGTGGTGTTGAGATCTGTTTTCATAGGGTCCTTTCCGGCGCCGGGGCCTCGGTTTTGCCCGATCATACCCCGCGCCGCTTAAACCTTTCTTAAAGGCTTATTGCTTTATTTGATGACGACGCTCGTCTGCGCGCCGATGGTGAGGACGCCGCCCTCGAGCTTCGCGTCCTCCATGCCGATAAAGCCGCGCAGCTCGCCGGCATTGATGCCGAGCGCCGCGAGGTCGATATCGACCGAGGAGATGGTGGTGTTGTGGAAGACCCAGACCGTGCTGCCGTTGAGCTCCGATTTGAAGCCGCCCACCTTGCCGCTCACCTTGACGGCGGTGTAATCGCCGCAGGCGATCTCTGGATTGGCCTTGCGGAGCATGATAAGCTTCTTATAATATGTATAGAGGCTGTTCTCATCCTGGATCTGATCCTGAACGGTGGTCTCGATCTGGTTCTTGGCGGTATAGGTGCTGCCCTTGGGATCCTGCACGGTATCCTCATCGCCCCAGAGCATCGCAAGGCGGCGATTCGCGTCGGTATTGTCGCCGCCCCTCGAGCCGCGCATGCCGAGCTCCTCGCCGTAATAGATGAACGGAGTGCCGGGGCCGAGGATATAGAGGTTGGCGGCCATCTGCATATGCCCGCTCGCGACGGTCAGGAAGCCCGCGGCGCGGTCCATATCGTGGTTGGTGATGAAGGGCGTGTAGCTCGCGCCCTCGCGCATCGCGCCGACGCGCTTTTCATAGGCCTCCACGTAGGCGGTATAGCGGTTCGCGTCGCCCTTCTTGGCGGTCTCGGCGATCAGGCCGTTCGCCTGGGAGGTGAAGAAATCGAAGCAGTCGGTCGCGGGGAAATAGATATCGGTGATGCCGTCGCCGTCCCAGACCTCGGCCACGGTGTAGATATCGCTCTTCTTCTCGCGGAGCTTAGCAAGGTACCAGTTCCAGAACTCGAGGCTGCGCCGATGATCGCCGAAATAGACGTATTTCGCCGCGTCGAAGCGGAAGCCGTCCACGCCGAGGTCGATATAGTGCTCGGCGACCTCCAGCACCTTGCTGCGGACGAGCTCGTTGTCGAAATTGAGCTCGGGCATGTCGCCGGAGAAATTGCACTCATAGAAATGATCGGTGCCGAGGAGCTGGGAAAACGCCCGGCCGGCCGGAGCGCTCTCGGTATTGGAATCATACCAGGTGTAGAAATTATAGTATTCGCTCCCGGTCTGACCCTGCTGGTGCGCCTCGCGGAAAAGCTTGAACCACTCGTTCTGCCTGCCGGTATGGTTGATGACGAGGTCGAGGATGACCTTGACGCCGCGCTCGTGGCAGAGATCGAGCAATTCCTTAAGGTCCTGCTCGGTACCGAAGGCGGGATCGACGGTGTAGTAATCGGTGACGTCGTATTTATGATAGGAAGGCGATTGGAAGATCGGCGAGAGCCAGAGCCCCTCCACGCCGAGCGAAAGCCCCGAATTCGGCTTGCCGTCGTTGAGGTAGTCCATGCGGTTGATTATGCCGCGAAGGTCGCCCACGCCGTCCCCGTCGGAATCGGAGAACGAGCCGACGAAGATCTCGTAGAACACGAGGTCGGTCGCGCGGTCGGTCTTCTCCGCGTTGAGCTTTGCGTCCTTGATCACGTATTCGTTCGTTTTCGGCAGTTTTGTGCAGCCGATCTGGAAAAGCATGGCTGCGGCAAGCAGCACGATAAGCAGTTTTTTCATCGACGTATCCTCCTCCGGAGATTCGGGCGAAAACGGCCGCCCATATTCCGCTGAGTGTATCGTACACCGAAACCGCGCCGTTTGTCAAGAAAATCATATACCGCGCAGGCAAAACCGTTGGAAAAAGGCGGCGTTTATGGTATAATCGCAGCATGATGAGAAAACAAGAGCTTTATTCGTATGATGAACTGGCCTCCCTTAAGAAAAGAAAGGCCGCCGCAGTCGCCGTCGCCGCCGCGATCGCGCTCGTTACGCTCGCGCTCGCGATCGTCTGCTGCATAAAGGCCGACCGGCACGCGCCGAAGGAGATGCTGATCCGCGCCATCGTGATCTCGACGGTCGGCGGCTGGATCGTCATAAGCTTTGTGCATTTCCTGATCGACGAGCTGACCTACGCGATAAAGCATTCGCGCGCTATGCTCGAGGGCGAGAAGAAGGAGGTCGGCGGACGCTTTAAATTGACGGACGAACGCTGGCTCGTCAAGCGCGGCGTCGCGATAACGGAAGTGAAGGCAGAGCCCGACGAGCCCTCCCCCAGGGCGCCCGTGCGGCTGCAGATATATGATAAGAAGAAAAAGCGCTTCGACGAGGCCGCCGTCCGCGTCGAGACCTGCCACGGATTCATAACCGCGTTTTATACGGAAGGCGGTGAGGAGCTGTGAAGCTGCTGAGGGTGCTTAAAAAGATACTTTCGAACATCCACCGCTACATCCTCTGGGCGCTGCTGAGCATAGTGATCTGGTCGTTCGTGTTCACGCGCATCACCGACACCTCGCCCGAGAAGAAGGTGACGGTCTTTGCGCATACGCCCGAGCTTGCCGCCGAGGAGCTTTCTATCGAGCTCGAGAAGGCGCTGCCCGAGGGCATAAAGATGATCAAGGTGCATTCGTTCGGCTATTCCGCCTTCGGCTCGGCCGATATCGAGGGCGCCGATATCTTCATCATGCCCGAAAGGGAGGTAGAGAAGAACCTTGAGCAGCTCCTCCCGGTGCCCGCAGGCCTGCTTGAGGGCGTGAACGGCGCTGTCTATGAGAGCGGCGGACAGGTCTACGGCTTCCTGATCTATGACGGCGCGTCCAAAGAAGGCCGCGCGAAGGGGTTCATCGGGTATGAGCCCATCGAGATGGTCTACGACGAAAACGGCGAGCCCCACGACGTATTCTTCGAGGGGGACAGCTATTATCTCTGCTTCGGCGCGGGCTCGATCCATATGGGCGGGAACGCCGAGG
>JAEEKE010000138.1 GCA_016282255.1 Bacillota bacterium | reverse complement strand
TTTCGGGGCTTCTACGCGGCAGGACCACCGGAAGCGCGCTTGCTGCCGTGTTCAGGAACAAGGACGCGAGGAGCGGGGATTATGCCTTTGATTTCGCGCGTCCTTCACACGCGGACCTGCCCGCATTCATTAAGTACCGCGGCTATAACGACCGCCGCGGCGGAGGCGCATTCTCCGGGCGGCTGACGGCGCCGACGGTATTTGCGGGCGCCGTTTGCAAACAGCTGCTTAATAAAACAGGGATCGAGGTATTTTCGCATATCGCTTCTGTCGGCGGTATTGCGGATGAACGCTTTGATCCTTTGATAAAAGAGAAACCGATGCTCGATCCCATGTTCCCGCTGCTGGATACGGGTTTAAGAGATAGGATGACCGGGTTGTTTACCGAGTTGAGGGAATCGGGAGACAGCACAGGCGGAACTGTGGAATGCGCGGTCCTCGGCATGCCTGCAGGAATAGGAGAACCGCTGTTCGGCAGCCTTGAAAGCGCGATCTCGAATATCGTGTTTGCCGTTCCGGGCGTCCATGCGATAGAGTTCGGCGCGGGCTTTGCGCTTTCCGGCATGCTCGGCTCCGAGGCCAATGATCCTATACTTGAGAGCGGAAGAACGCTTACAAACAATTCGGGCGGCGTCAACGGCGGCCTGTCGAACGGGATGCCGCTGATTTTCCGTGCAGCTTTCCGCCCCGTGCCTTCGATCGCAAGGCCGCAAAGAAGCGTCACTCTCGGTACGCTTGAGGAGTGCGAAGCGGTCATTCCGGGAAGGCACGACGCGTGCATCCTGCCCCGCGGCTGCGCCGTCATAGAAGCTGCCGCCGCCGTTGCGGTTTACGACCTTTTGCTGATGAACAGAGGGACCTATGGAGAATAACGAAGGGAAAGTTCTTGAAGAGCTGAGACATGAGCTCGATGAGATAGACAGGGATATGTTCAGGCTCCTTGAGGAGCGCATGGACGTTTGCCTCGATATTGCAAGGGAAAAGCGGCGCCGCGGACTTGCCGTCTTTGACGCCGCACGGGAATGCAAGGTTATAGAGGATGCGGAGGCGAACTGCCGGAAATACTCCGAAGCGGCCAGAAAGACCTGTGAAACGATCCTTGACAGTTCAAAGAAACTACAGCGCAGCGCAATGAATATCTATCTTGTGGGCATGCCGAACTGCGGCAAGAGCAAGCTTGCGGGCAAGCTCGGGATAGAGCTGAACAGGCGCAGCATAGATACCGACAGGCTCGTTATGAAGAGCGAGAAGATGACGATAGACGTTATCTTCGACAGATACTCAGAGGAGTTCTTCAGAAAGGCGGAGCATCTTGTCCTTGAAAGAGCTGCGGCGGCGGGTTCGCTCGTTGTGGCGACCGGGGGCGGCGTGCTGACCTACGAACCGAATATTCAGCTGCTGAAAAACAGCGGCATCATCGTTTTCCTGAACAGGTCGATCGATTGCCTGCTGCATGCCAAGCTTAAAAACAGACCCCTTATCCGCGCCGGAAAGGAGTCGATAATCGAGCTGTATAACGAACGGCTGCCGATTTACAGTGCTTTGAGCGATATCACCGTCGATCCCGATTCGGACGACGCGGTGCGCGGCATCATTTCATATTTCAATAGTTTCATCGCAGGAAACAATATCGGCTGAACGCCGCCGGTCATACGTTGAGCAGTATAAGTGCCGCAATGATCATGGCGAAGCCGATGTATTTTCTTGTGCTCGCTTTTTCTTTAAAGATAAGGATCCCGGCAATTCCGATAAGTATGATCGCGCCGATATTATAGACGGGATACGTCACGAACGCGGGTACCGTTTCAAGCGCTTTGAGCAGGAATCGCGTTGAAAAGTAATTCGGGATGCCGATCAGGATACCGAAAGCGATATCGGCGAAGCAGATGGGCTGACGCTTTATCAGCACGAAAACAAGCGAAATAAGCATGGCCGAAGAGAATACGCAGACCATATAGAGGTCCTTGAGCGATTCGTTGCCGAGCTTATTATAGATGTTCGCGAGCGACTCCACCAGGCCGCTGAGCAGGAGCAGCGCGAGCAGGAACAGGAGCGATGCTTTAGATTTTTTCGAAGAGAGCCCGTTTCCATCGGATCCCGGATCGAAATAGATAACGACGATCGCCGCCACGGCTATCGCCATGCCGATTATCTGGAGATAGGTCGGAGCTTCCCTGAAGATGATGATCGCCATCAAAGTTGGAACGAGTACGCCGAGCTTCATGAAAACGGACGAAAGCATAACGCCGTTTTTGCCGATATTGAATTTGAGCAGTATGAAAGCGGAGAGGTACAAAAGACCTCCGAATGCGCCGAGGAGGATCGCGAAAGTCATTCCGGGCATACCGGGAGCGACGGTCTTTCCCGAAGTCAGCAGGAATGAAGCCGCGATAGCGGCGCAGACGAAGTAATTGGCCATAAACATGGCGAAATTGTTCTTCACGTGCTTTTCGGATATGCGCATGAAGATCGAGACGGATGAACTTGTGAGAACGGATGCAATAAGGTACAGCATGATCCCTCCGCGGCGGCTTGGCAAAACGCCTGTCTACCGCTGAATTATACTATGACCTCAGCTTTATTTCAACATTATAGAAATGAATCTGCTTTATTTCTTCGTTTTAGGTGTAAAGATCAAAGCAAACAGATACCCAAAGAAAACGGCAGCGGTTATCCCCGCCGCGGTCGATCTTACTCCGCCCGTCAGCGCGCCGATGAGCCCTTCGTTCCTTGCGCCTTCCATCGCGCCTTTTGCGAGCGAATAACCGAAACCCGTAAGCGGAACGGTCGCCCCGGCGCCGGCCAGCTCGACGAGAGGCGCATATACGCCCATCGCTGTAAGGACCGCTCCCGCCGTCACGAATGCGACGAGTATCCTTGCGGACGTCAGCCGCGTATAGCAGAGCAGCAGCTGCCCGACGACGCATATCGCTCCTCCGACGGCAAATACCAATATGTAATCCTTTAAAGCACTCATTGAAGCTCCTTATACGTGTTCGATAACGACTGCGTGCGCGATCGAGGGGATGCTCTCGCCCTGCATGCTGCTGACAGGGCTTAACAGGGCGCCCGTAGCGAGAAAGAGCACCCTTTTCAGCTCCCCGCACTCAATCATGGGCAGAAAATGGCTGCTCATCACAACGGCGGAACAGCCGCAGCCGCTGCCGCCGCAGACGGCGCCCTGCTCCTCGCCGAATATCAGCTTCCCGCAGTCCTCATGGACCGACTGGATATCCATACCTTTTTCGGCCAGCAGCTCGTAGAGAAGCTGTGTCCCGAATCTGCCGAGATCCCCGGTTATTATCCTGTCGAATGCGCCTGCGTTCGTGCAGGTATCCCTGAAGTGTTCCGTTATTGTTTTGGCCGCTGCGGGCGCCATGGCGGCTCCCATATTGTTTGCGTCCGTAATGCCGTAATCCGCGACGGTACCGACAGTCCCGCCCGATACGGCGATATGGCGATACATCAGCTCGATGTCGTTTTCGAAGAGCTCGGGTCTGCCGAGCAGCATGCAGCCGGCTCCAGTGACCGTGCGCTGGGACGTGGGAAAGGGCTGCACACCCATTTCGAGCGGATAGCGGTACTGCCGTTCGACCGATGAATAATGACTGCTCGCGCAGCAGGCCGTCAGCGATGCGAATCCGCCGTTTATCAGCATGCCGCCGAGCATCAGCGATTCGCTGATCGTTGAGCAAGCGGAATACAGACCGATGAAGGGCGCTTTAAGCTCCCTTGCCGCAAATCCCGCGGAGATGATCTGATTGAGCAGATCACCTCCTATCAGCATGCTGAGGTCCTCCGGCGTCCGCTTGATCCGCTGCAGAGAAGAGCGGACGGCACTTTCGAACATACGGCTCTCCGCCTGTTCCCAGCTGCCCAAGCCCAGCGTATCATCCTTCACGACGCAGTCGAACTCCTTTCCGAGCGGCCCCTTCCCCTCCTTCTCGCCCACGTACGCGCAGGAAGCGATTATGCGAGGCTTGGATTCGAGCAAAAAAGAGTGCTTTCCTATCGAGCTCATATGATCCTCCTTCCGTTTTCGCGTGCTTAGTATCTGCCGTATCAGCTTCATTATTCCAAAAAGCAAAATGACCCAAGCCCGCTTGACGGACTTGGGTCAAAACCGTGTTTCAGACCTTAAGCTTTATTCCTCGCCTTCGCAGCGGAGGACTTCGGTTGTGGCGTCTATCCAAAGACGCTCAACGTTGTAGTACTCGCGTTCCTCGGGATGGAAGATATGAACGAGGATATTGGAATAATCGAGCACGATCCAGCGCCCTTCGTTATAACCTTCCCTGCGGCGAAGCTCAAGCCTTGCCTCCTGCGCCTTATCCTCTATCTCATCGCAGATGGATTTGACGTGGAGCTGTGAGGTACCGCTCATGAAAATGAACCAATCCGCGATAATGGTCTTGTCTGCCACGCGGACCGCGATTATGTCGGTCGCCTTCTTTTCCTTTGCGGCGTTCATTATAAGCTGAACGCAGCTTTTGAGCTCCTCCTGAAGCTTCATTTCAAGCTCTGAAATGAAGGATTTGTTTTCAAAACTATTTTCCAAATTCTGCCTCCTTGGTGTCATTGGTTTTATTCTTTGATCTGGTCTTAAAGAATTCGAGGGTATCGTAGGTCGAGGGATGGATCCCGGCTCCGCGCGATAAGTTATAGGCGGTATTGCTCTCTATCACCGCGGCGACAGCGGCGTCCATATTGCGGTACGCGAGCTTTCTGATCGAGTTGATCTTTCGGTAGTCGCGCGTGGGCTCGAGCTTGTCGGCAAGGAATATGACCTCGTCAAACGGCGTCATCTCCTTGCCGGCAAGGGTATGCCTCTCTATCGCCGTCAGTATTTCGGGATCGGACACGCCGTATTCCGTTTCGGCGATAATCGCGCCGAGGCGCGCATGGATAAGATAGGGGCTCTCCTCTTCCTCGGGAGTCGGAACGAAATCATGCGCTTTCATCGCCGCTTCGAGCGCCTCGCCTCTGAGCTTCCCGCAGTCGTGAACGAGCGCGCAGAGCCTTGCCTTCTCGGTATCGAGCCCATAGTGATCGGCAAGCAGTATCGCTTCGCGAACGGTCAGCAGCGAATGCCTCATCCTGGAAGGATCGAGCGTGCAGGCGAGCTTATCGGAGACAGCCCGCAGCGATTCGGGCATATAAAGCCTGTTCTCATAGATGAAAAGCTCCGTCTCGTAGTTTACGAGATCGTTTATGGGCTTTGCGTCGCGCATGCGGTTCCGAATCTCGGTGGAGGAGATCTCCGGACCGCAGGCGTTTGAGACGACGATCCTTCCTCCGAACTTTTCGACTATCTCCTCGGAAAGCTGTTCAAGGTCGGCACTCTGTCCGGTGCGCTGAACGGCCGTCACGACAGCGTTTTTAAGGATCAGCTCTGGGTGATACCAGGTATGGAAGCTCGCAAGCATGTCGGCTCCCATGATGAAGAACAGCTCATCCTTGGGATGGCGCTTTTTATAATCGGCCAGAGTCTCGGCCGTATAGCTTACGCCGCCGCGCTTTATCTCGATATCGGAAGCGAACAGCCCTTTGATGCGGCGCAGCGTATTCTTTGCCATATCGAAGCGCACGGAAGCGGGCGTCCTTGCGGGATCGTGCTTGTGCGGCGGGTCGGCCGCAACGACAAACAAAACACGGTCAAGTCCGAGTTCGTCCCTGACTGCTTTTGCGATCTCTATATGCCCAAGGTGTATCGGGTCGAATGTTCCGCCGTAGATGCCGATCTTCATGCGTTTATTATACAACATATTGCTCTTTTTGTGAATCCTTATTTAACAGCGGAGAATACTGGTATTATGAGGAACGAAACAGTAAAGCTTATCCGGCAAAGCTTTTATAGGAGCGACAGGTTCATAAATGCCGCAGTCGGAACGGCGTTATTCAGCACCGCGGCGGTGCTTTTTATTCACGCCGTTTCCGGTTTAAGGAGTTACGGAATGGGCATATCGGCAGTATCGTGCGTTTTGGCAATATCGGTGATCCTGCTTACAGGCATACTTCGTATTAGAAGAGCGCTTCAAGCGCATGAGAGAAAAACTCTTTCTTCAGTCGGGGAAGAGCTCCTGATTTATAGGATAATGCTGGCGGATGAAAATGAGATCAAGGAGATTATCGGAGCGGCGCAGGAATGCAAAGAGGCAGAAGAAAGGAGAGTATTGATACGAAAACTCGGCACGATAACCCCGGACGACGTCTTTTCCGCTATTTGCTCTAAGAGCGGCACTGGTATGTTCACGGGAAAACACGAACTCTTTGTGCTCGGCAGGCTGAGTGATGAAGCGGAACGGATGTTGGAAAGCTCATTCCCGCAGATCAAGTTGACCGATATAAAAAGCATAGACGCTGTCAGGCAAAGGTTTAAGCCTTCGGATGAAGAGATCGAAGAACTGATAACGAAAAGGCATGGAAGGACCGTAAACGCTAAGAAGCACAAAGCCTGTCTTAAAGCCGAGCCTATGCTGAGAAGATGCCTGATCTGTGCGCTGCTGCTCTTTGCGGCATCGTTTTTTCTGCGGTACAGATACTATCTTCGGCTCCTGTCGTTTATTATAATAACAACTGCCGTACGTTTCACTCTGAGAAGAAACGTACGGCAGGAGAAAACAAGTCTGTAATCCGGATCACGGATTGGACGGCGGCGCGTTCGGATCCGGCTGATCGTTGAACTTGAGCAGCTCCCTCGCGATCTGGAACTTGAGCGTGGAATAGCTTGTGGTATCGGGAACGTCGAGCATGACGATGACCACGCGCTCATCCTCGGTGTCAACGTTGAGACGGAAGCCTGCAAACCAGGAGATGATCCTTGATTTGTCGCCGCCGATCTCGGCTGAACCGGTCTTGCCCGCGACCTCGACGTTGGTAACGCGCAGTGATCGGCCGGTGCCGTTTTTCGTGGGATCGACGACGGCCTTGAGCATGGGGATGATCGTCTGAATGGTCCCTTCGGTGATCGCGTTCTCGATCCAAACGGAGTATTCGGTCTCTTCAACGCATTCGTATTTAACGCCGTCGGTCCTGTAGAACGATTCCGTCAGGCGCGGAGCGGGCAGATCGCCTTCGTTGCAGAGCGCCGAATACATAACGGCAAGCTGCAGCGGCGTTACAAGGACCTGGCCCTGGCCGTAGCCGGTATCGGCCAGCATCTTGTAATTCATGGTCTCGCCGGAGCTGAGCACCTGAGAACGCGCGGTAGTCAGGTCAAAGGGCATCTCGGATGACATTCCGAGATCGTTAAGGTATGAAACGAAGGTATCGGCGCCCATCATCAGCGCGGCATTCGCAAAATAGATGTTGTCGGAATGCAGCATGCAGTTGGTCATATTGAGAGGGAGCGTCCTGTTGTTGACCTGCGTGCGCTTGATGCGCGGCCAAATCCACGCGCCGTAGCCTGTCGGAGTCCAGTAATCCTCATCGATCCATCCGGTGAACTCATAGTTGGCGGTCATCGTATGCGAATCGAGCGCGGCGGCAGCGGTAAAGACCTTGAAGGTGGATCCCGGAGGATATAGGCCGCGCTTGGTCCTGTCTAGGAAGGGCGTGTTCTTTTGATTGACGATCGCATCGTATTCCTCTGAGGAGAAGCCGGTGACGAATTTGTTGAGGTCATAGGTCGGATAGGAGGCCATGGATTCGACCTCGCCGGTGACGGGGTTCATAACGATCACGGCGCCGGAGGTATCCTCGCCGAACAGGACCACGTCGAGCAGCTCCTCGGTCCGCTTCTGAAGATCGAAATCGATGGTAAGATGCACGTCGAACCCGTTCTCGCGGTCCTTGCGGTAGAGCACGGTCTTGATGGAGCCGTCGGTGCTGCGGATGTAGTAATAGAAGCCGTCCCTGCCGCGCAGCTTGGTCTCATAAAGCCTTTCGATACCGGCCTTGCCGACGATACTGTCGGTAGTATAGAGGCCGTCCGCTATCGAGCGGCCCTCGTTGAGCGACTTGACCTCCGATTCGCTTGCCGAGCCGACGTATCCGAGGTTGTGCGCCAACAGCTCGCCGTAGGGGTACAGGCGCGTGGTGCCGTAGTTTTTGGTATCTATGCGTACGCCGTCGATCTGCTCGAGCGCGTCGAGCTTATCGCTCGTGATCTCGTCGGGCCTGAACTGCTTGATGAGCAGGAAATCGTTTACAACGCTTTTGAATACCTTTTCGATCGTTTCCTTTTCCGAAAAATCGATATAGAAGCCGACTTCGTTGTAGAGATCGGTCAGTTCCGCATTACAGTATTTGTGGAGCGTTTCGGTTTTTGAAAGATAGCTGTTGACCTTATTGAGCGCGTCTTCAAAGGGGATGCTTTCCTCGGACGCTATGCGTTCGGCCACGGTGCGATAATCTACGATATCGGAGAACACGGCATAGATCGTCACAAGGTTTATCGTTTCAGCGATGACCGTGCCGTCCTTTGTGAGGATGTCTCCGCGCTTTGCGGCGAGCGTCGCGCGGCCGAAGGTCTCCTCCCAGTCAAGATCGGGAAAGATGTTGGAGGGCTGCCAGTGCACGCGCCAGAGGTTCTCCTCGAGAACGATCGGCATGACGCATTCAAAGCTGAGCTCCCCTGCCTCCTCGCAGTCATAGGTCAGGGTATAGTTGATATTGCGCCGCGACTCGTTCACGATCTCCTCGAAATTGATCTTATAGCTGATCTGATTGATGCGGAAAACGTTGAGAAGGCGGTTGTAGATGCTCTCAAAATCGAAGATATCTATAGTGTGATCATTCGCCTGGATCTTGCCGGATGAACTGTTAGACGGCGCCACTCTTGCGGAGATGAACGAAAAAGCCTCTATGAACTGCTTGTTTTTAACGGCAGTCATGAACATATTGAAAACGTCGGTATCGGCTGCTGTGCTCTCCGGCGTACAGCCGGAAAAACAGGCGGCTATGAACAGCAATGCAAGAATGAAGCTGAGCAGTTTTTTCATCGGGCACCTCAAAAATTATGTCAAAGCCGCCGAGAAGATCATTCGGAACGGCTGCGGTTTTAGCTAAACGACTTTAAATGATTATATCACTATTTCGGATCGAGTTCAATCGAAATGTATTCAAAATGCTTCACCAAAAGAAAAGGAACGCATCAGAGAACGACGTCCTGCAGCGAAGGCTCCTTCGTCACCTTTTCACCCAGGCGGTTGGCGGAGCGCTCGGTCCAGAAAGCAGAATAAGGCAGGCCTCTGTCGCGCTTGGCACGCTGCTTAGGGGAAGTTGCCCAAACAAGCGAGGGTATGCCGATCAAAGGGAGATACAGCGGCCCGAGAGCAAGCGACTGAACGGTGTGACCGTATTCGTGCACGAGCAGCGCGCGCGAGGCTTCCTTTGACCCGAGACGCTTCTCCATGCGTTTGGCATAGATCGGGCGGTTCGTTACGAACACAAAAAGCCCGAGGGATACGCTCGATGGCGACGGCCACTCGGTCACGATGCTGCCGTGATATAAATAGTGCTTCTTTGTAATGTTGACAAGAAAAAGAACAAATCCGGCAAAGGTCTGAGGCAGACCCCAAACACACTGTATGATAAAGTATAATATGCGCTTAAACATCGAGATCCTCCCAAGGAAGGCAGAAGATATCACGCGTAAAGGTGACTTCGTTTATATGAATTATTATATCATCTCAAATGATGGTTTTCAACGAGTTTTGATCCGAATTCATAGCGCTGAAAACGAAGAAAAACCGTGCTGCAGATTAATGAGGGGGTTTGGTTTGCGAAGATGCGATTTGTGCTCGCACATTTTACTTCGCACTACGCCTTCGCAAACCGGGGCGGAAAAACGAGTCGCAGTCGCGTTTTCCTACGCCCTTCAAATCCCTATGAACAATGGACCAAAACCGAGGGGGAGGCTGAGCTGCGTGAAGCGATTTAATGGGGGATTTGGTTTGCGAAGATGCGACTTGTGCTCGCTCGCTCCGCTTCGCACTGCGCGCCTTCGCAAACCGGCCCTGCAAAAGGCCGCACTGCGGCCTTTTGCGACGGGCTTCAAATCCCTTTGAACAACGGACCAAAATCGAGGGGGAGGCTGGGCTGTAAAATGCGATTGATGGGGGGATTTGGTTTCTCGCGATGAGTCTCATGCGCCGCTGAAACCGCGGCGCATTTCGCTCCGCTCGAAACCGGGGCGGGAAAACGCGTCGCAGGCGCGTTTTCCTACGCCCTTCAAATCCCTATGAACAACGGACCAAAATCAAGGGGGAGGCTGGGCCTCCCCCTTGATTTTGGTGCGGATGGGGGGATTTGAACCCCCAAGCTTTCGCCGGCGGATTTTAAGTCCGCTGTGTATGCCGTTCCACCACATCCGCACGATACAGCTATTATATTCTCAGAGACGGGATTAGTCAAGCTGTCGCAGCTCTTTCCTGTGCCGTAAAACACAAATTGATGTTGAAAGAAGCGTTCGGTTATGGTATCATTTAAACGTTAGGGACGGTCCGTCCGTTCCGCAAATAATCACAGGGAAGGATAAAGCAATGAGCGAATACAACTACGATATCATCGTCCTCGGCGGAGGTCCGGGCGGCTATGAATGTGCGATCCGCTGCGCACAGTACGGAAAGAAAACTGCGCTTATCGAGGCACGTGAGCTGGGCGGCACCTGCCTCAACCGCGGCTGCATACCCACGAAGGCGCTGCTTCACGGAGCGGAAGTATTTGAGACTGCGAAGAACGCGTCCGCCTGCGGCGTGAATACCGGTGAGATAAGCTTTGATTTTTCAAAGCTCGCCGAATACAAGGACGGCGTCGTTTCAAAGCTTCGCAGCGGCATAGCTTCGCTTGAGAAGGCGCATGGAGTTAAGGTGATAAAGGGCTTCGGCAGGATAGTCGACGAGCACACCGTTTCCGTTTTCAACGAAGGAAATGAAGAGACCTTCACCTTCGATAAGCTGATCCTCGCGACCGGCAGCGCCCCCGCAAGGCCGCCGATCCCCGGCATCGACGGGCAGAACGTCGTGACGAGCGACGATATCCTTTCCATGACCGAGCTTCCCGAGAGCTTCGTCATCATCGGCGGAGGCGTTATCGGCATAGAGTTCGCGACCTTGTTCGCTTCTCTCGGCAAGCCCGTTACCGTTATCGAGATGATGCCTTCGATACTGCCCGGAGTCGACGCGGATATAGTCAAGCTCCTTTCGAGGGTTCTTAAGAAAAAGAAGGTCAGCGTCATCAATAATGCGAAGGTGACCGCGATCGACGGAGGCGATACCGTTACGGTCCATTATGAACTGAACGGCGAAGCGAAGACGGCCGAAGGCGCATGCTGCGTCGTATCGGTCGGCCGCAGGGCGATGACGGCCGATATCGGGCTCGACAGAGTCGGCATCGAGATGAACCGTGCGTTCGTGGTCGTGGACGAGCATATGAGGACCAATATCCCCAATATCTACGCCATCGGCGACATAACCGGCAAGATCCAGCTTGCGCACGTCGCCACCGCTCAGGGCTTCATAGCTGCCGCCAATGCCTGCGAAGTCGGCGAAGAGAAGATGGATTACGGCATTGTTCCCTCCTGCATCTACACTTCGCCCGAGATCGCGTTCGTCGGCCTTTCGGAGGATAAATGCAAGGCGCAGGAGATCGAGTATAAGCTCGGCACGTTCAACGTTGCCGGCAACGGCAGAGCGATGATCATGGGCGATGCTATGGGCACCGTAAAGCTCATTGCCGCGCCGGACGGAAAGCTCCTCGGCGCGCAGATCATGGCGCCGCGCGCGACGGATATGATCGCGGAGCTTGCGGCGGTGCTTAAGCTCGGAGGCACCGTTGAGGACGTTTCGAAGACCATACATCCGCACCCGACCGTATGCGAATCCATCTGTGAGGCTGCGCATGATTTTGAAGGGCTCTGCTGCCATGCGCTGCCCAAAAGAAAGTGAGGCGCGAAAGCCGATGTTCAAGTATTTTGAAGCACTAGAAAAGCTCAAGGCATGCGGGCAGGAGCATCTGCTGAAGTATTATCACGAATTGAGCAAAGAGGAGAAGGAAGCGCTGCTCAGCCAGATCCTTGATACCGATTTTTCCGTTGTCAGAGTCGGCAAATCCGATGAGGCACGCGGCGTCATCTCCCCCATCCCCTGCACCGAGCTCGACCGGATCAATGCTCGCCGCGAGGAATACGAGCGGGCCGGTCTCGAGGAGATCAGGAGCGGCAAGGCGGCCGCGGTACTGCTTGCGGGCGGTATGGGCACAAGGCTAGGCTCGGACGGACCAAAGGGCGTCTACAATATCGGCGTCACGCATGATCTCTTCATTTTCGAGTGCCTGATCAACAACCTGATGGACGTCGTTAAAAAGGCGGGCTGCTTCATCCACCTTTTCGTTATGACGAGCGATAAGAACCATGAAGCGACCGTATCCTTCCTTAAGGAAAAGGATTATTTCGGCTACGACGGATCGTTCGTCCACTTCTTCAGGCAGGAGATGGCGCCCGCGGCAGATTACTCCGGAAAGGTCTATCTTGAGGAGAAATGGAAGCTCTCCACCTCTCCCAACGGCAACGGCGGCTGGTATTCCTCGATGGCCAAGGGCGGGATGCTCGATATCGTCAGGGCTAACGGCATTGAATGGCTGAATGTGTTTGCTGTGGACAACGTGCTGCAGCGCATCTGCGACCCCGTGTTCATCGGCGCGACGAAGCTTGCAGGCTGCGTCGTCGGCGCGAAAGTCATTAAAAAAGCCGCCCCGGACGAGCGGGTCGGCGTCATCTGCCTTGAGGACGGTCATCCTTCCGTCGTCGAATACTACGAGCTCACCGACGAGATGATGAACGCAAAGAATCCGGACGGCAAGCCCTCGTACAATTTCGGCGTTATCCTCAACTATCTCTTCCACGTGCCGGAGCTTCATGAGTTGGTAAACGCGAAGATGCCGCTGCACGTCGTTGAAAAGAAGATCCCCTGCCTCGATCCAGAAGGGAATCACGTTAAGCCCGAGAAACCGAACGGATACAAATATGAGACGCTTATCCTCGACATGATCCATCTGCTCGATTCCTGCCTGGTGTTCGAGGTCGAGCGTGAAAAAGAGTTCGCGCCTATCAAGAACCCGACGGGCATAGATTCCGTCGAGAGCGCGAGGGCGCTGCTGAAGCTCAACGGCGTTGAGCTTTGATCAATCCCAAAAGAACAGGAGCCGCATATGCGGCTCCGTTTCGTTTTGGATGAAGTCCGATCATTTGCCGGAAACGATCAGCTTTTCTATGAGCAGGCTCGGGCTGCCGATGCGGCTGCCGCCCGGGATGCCGAAGCGCAGGTCGGAACCGACGCCGATGATGTTCTTGAGCAGATCGAGGAAATTGCCCGCGACGGTGATCTGGTCGACGGAGCGGATGATGCTTCCGCCCTCGACGAGCAGGCCTTTCGCTATCAGCGAAAAATCGCCCGAAACGGGATTGAGACCCGCGTGGAGGCCGCTCAGCTCGGTGATGATGAGGCCGCTCGAAAGCTCTTCCGTCAGCTCGGCAAAGCTCTTTTCGCCCTTTAAGATATAGAAATTGCTTGGAGCAACGTCGACGGGTGCGGAAACACCGCCCCTGCCGGCATTGGAGGTCGATGCAACGCCGTCCTTGAGCGCCGTCTTGAGATTGTGAAGATAGCTCTTAAGTACGCCGCCCTCAACGACGGTCGTAAGCACCGACGGCACGCCCTCTGCGTCGAAAGCGCGCGGATTATCCTTTTCAAAAGGATCGTCGACGATGCTGACGAGGGGGCTTGCAATAGGCTCGCCGAGCTTTCCGGCTAGCAGCGAAAGCCCCTTCTGGACCCGCTCTGCGGAGAAGATCGAAGAGAACGCGGCGAGAAGATCGCCGGCCGCATCGTTCCTGATCAGGATCCTGTATTCGCCCGAATCCACGGTCTTTGCATTGAACTGCATCAGGGCGTTATCGACGGCTTCCTTGATGATCTCATCATACTGCATGATGTCGGGACCGAATTTGAACGCGAAGGATTCGTGCTCGTCCTCGCCCTGACGCAGGATAGGAGCAACGACGACGTAGGAATACCTGTCGGTGCTGTCGGCCGCAAGTCCGAGAGTGTTGTAGATATGTTCGGTCGATACGCCGGTGTCCACCGAACAGAAGGCCATACGGTTTACCCTGTCGTCGAAGCCGAGCGTATCCCTTTCGAGGTTGAGCGCGATATTGATCTTCTCATCCTCCGCCATATCGACGATGGGATTGGGCTTCTTTTCGATATCGGGATAATCGCATTTGCCCTGCATCGGGTTGACGTCGGTATTCTCGATGACCTTGGCGTTGTCGATCGCGTGATCGACGAGAGATTCGGCATCTTCATACACCTCGGTGTAGGCATAACCGCTCTTTCCGCAGTATAGAACGCGCAGGTTCAGGCCGGTGTTCCGCTCGACGGAGTATTTGATGATCTCGCCCTTGAGCACGTTGACGGAGAAGCCGTCGCTCGAAGCCGCGTAAACTTCAGCAGCCTCGCAGCCCTTTTTAAGAGCGATCTCGAACAGTGCGTTTTTGAATTCTTCAAAAGTCATTATAATGCACCTCCTTTGCCGCCGACGACGATCTCGCTGACGCGGATCCTGGGCTGGCCCACGTTGGTCGGGATGCTGCCCGAAAGCGAGCCGCACATACCAGGCGCCATCCACATCTTTTTGCCGATCCTGTCGATCTTCATAAGCACGTCGGCGCCCTTGCCGATAAGCGTCGCGCCGCGGACCGGGCAAAGGATCTTTCCGTCCCTGACCCAGTAGCCTTCGCTGACCGCGAAGTTGAATTCGCCCGTCAGCGGGTTGACACTGCCGCCGCCCATTTTGGCGGCGAACAGGCCCTCGCCCATCGTGCGGATCATCTCCTCCTCGTCGTCATTGCCGGGCGCGAAGAAGGTGTTCGTCATACGCGAGGTGGGCGCGAACGTATAATCCTGGCGCCTGCCGCTGCCAGTGACCGGATGATCCATCAGCCTTGAGCCGAGGATATCGACGAGATAGGTCTTGAGGATACCGTTTTCGATCAGGCGGTTGCACTGCGAGGGATTGCCCTCGTCGTCGAAATGAACGGTGCCCCATTCGCCCTCGAGCGTGCCGTCGTCGACCGCGTTGACGATCGGGCTTGCGATCTGCTGGCCGAGCTTGCCGCAGAAGACGGAATTGCCCCTGCCAACGCTCGTTGCCTCGAGGCCGTGGACGCAGGCCTCGTGCAGGATGACGCCGCCGAAGCCGCCGTCGATTACGACGGGCACGGTGCCGGCCGGGCACTCGGGCGCGTGAAGCATGGTCACAGCGGTCTTGGCCGCATTGAAACCAACGTCCTTGGGATCGATAAGCGTACGGTAGGCCTCAAAGCCCATGCCGTAGCCGGGGGAAACGCCGCCGGTCTGCGCTTCTCCGTTTGCCATAGCGACGGCCTGGATCGCGAGCCTGGTGCGCGGGCGGACGTCGGAAGCGTGCACGCCCTCGCTGTTGTAGACCGCTATCCTGTGGGTGCAGTCTATGATCGTGGCCACGACCTGCGTTATCTCGCTTGAGTATTCCCTGGCGCTGAGCGTGCCCTCGCGCAGAAGCTCTATCCTCTGCTGATTGTTGATGCCGCTGAACGGTATCTTCCACGAGGGCTTGCCGACGCGGTCAACGCAGATGCTCTTAGGGGAATGCTCCTTGCTGCCCTTGAGCGCAGTCGCGGCGGCTTTTGCGGCCGAAAGCAGCGCTTCCTCGCTCGTGTCGGCTGTGTAGGCATACGCGCTCCTCGTGCCCGAAAGCACGCGGACGCCGGCGCCGACCCTGCGCGAGAAATTCGCGTTCTCGACCTTGCCGTCGATCATCGACAGGGAATTGGATTCGGTATCCTGAAGATACAGCTCCGAAAAATCACCGCCGGTACGAAGCGCTTCGTCCAGAACGGCATTTACGATCCTGTTGTTTATCAAGTTAACACCTCCATATATTTTTTTCCAAAATCATTATACCATAAAACGCCGCTTATGCAAGCGCTTTTTGATTGCAGGCAGATAGTACAAAGCAAGAAGAGCGCCCCGAAGGAACGCTCCCCTTGCGAAAGGTATTGAGAAGATCCATGCATCAATCCATCAAGCCCATGGCAACACGCAGTATAGTTACTGCGTCGGCTACCTCGACGCTGCCGTTCGCATTCATATCCGCAGCCTCGAACTGTTCATCGGAAAGCTCAAGTATGCCCATTGCCGCGCGCAGCGCCATGATGGCGTCGGAGACCATCACTTCCCCGTTGCCGTCGACATCGCCGGGGAGAACAGGCGCTTCACCGCCGGTGAAGCGAGCGATGAGTAAAATGTTTTGTCCGAGAATACCGCTGTAATCAAATTCGGTATCAGCTGAAAGCATTTCCCCGTCTTCGCTAAACCAACCGAGAAACTCTTCGCCCGAACAGGGCTGTGCATAAGCGGTATATGTAATATCATTCTCGAAGAAAAACGGTGGCTGAAGTGTTTTGCAGCTGATCGAACCGTCGCCCTGAGCTATAATCCCGTTGATTTGTATATTATTGTTGTTCGAAAAATCCAATTCGTCAATTTCATTCCCGCTGCAGTCAAGGCAGAAAAGGAGGCTGTTTGCACTTATATCCAACGCAGTAAGTTTGTTGTTACTGCAATTGAGATTCATCAAAACCGGGCAATTTGAAACGTTGAGTTCCTCCAAATAACAATTCTGGCATTGCAGGAATCTTAATTGCGAGCAACCCGACAAATCAAGTGAAGATAGATTGCTGTTGTAGCAATCGACCATCTGCAGCGCTTCAGTTTTAGGAAGAAGAAGATTACTCATGTTTTCATTATTATCCGCATACAAGCTGTTCAATCCCATATTCATCGAAAAATCTAGGTTTATAATGTTCGGGTTTCCGTGCAAAAAAACAGTTACGAGATTTGACAGGCACCTTGAAGTGTCCACATTGTATAGCATTGTATTATAAGAAGCTGATAATGTAAGCGGTTGAACGGTATCCGGAACTATGATCTCTGAAATCTGCGTATAAAGGACCACGAATGTGTCAAGGTTTACGCATTGAGACATATCAATAGTACCTACAACATCCATATGATACAGGTCTATCGTCGTCAAAATCTTCTCATTTCCGTTGTCAAACCAATAAAACCCCCAAATGAATTCATCTTCGTCAATATACCACCATGTTTCCGGATCTTCGGGATCATAATCTTCTCTTATTTGCTTTCCGTTCTTAATTCCGTTTTCATTTTCTGTTTCTAGAAAAGCGAGCGCGGCATAGTAATCGGTCTCATTGTAGCCTGTAGGTACTTCGCATGTTCCGACACTTTCGGAATGGACGGCGGGAATGATCGTGATGATCATCAGCAGAGCAATGGCAACTGCAAGTAAACGTCTTTTCATAATAACCTCCTTATTTTCTCCGGCTTATCCTATAACCGGCATAATATGGCAATCATAACGGCCTGAATTATGATTAACCACTATTATGCATTAATAATAACATTAGCTTTTAGAATTGTCAATACTCATTTAGCTTGATTTTTGAAAAAGAATATTGTATTATAATCCAGAACCATAAGAAGGAGCCGAAAACTATGTTCTACCTAAAAGACATCGCCCCCTGCTATGATGCCGTAATTTACCTTTCGCAGCGTTTTTCCAAGAGCCGTGCAAGCACAAGGATAAAGGAGCTGCCTACGCAGAGCCATTTCAATACCAATGGAGGAATCTGGAAAAACATCGAAAGAATCGTCGATTTGGAGCAAAGGCTTGACGAGCTTTTCGAGCCTGACGACCTTATGCTGCGTTATTTTTCTCCTCTGCAGACAGTCAATTCGCTGTCTTCTGCCAATGAAGTCAATCTCGGCCAGCTGCTGCTGCGTCCAATGGTAGTGCTGAATGAACCGATCGACTTTGACAGTATTGTTGATTTCTATAAAACTGCGGATCAGGATAGGATAATCGCGCAGTTTTCAACGCATCTATTCTCCTCCTATGCCACTGACGAGCAGCATGACGTCAAAAGCATAAACGAGCTTGTATCGCTTGCGGATAAAATACTGATTAAACTTGATGATAAATGGCTGTTTATCGACATGGTGCTCAATCCGCTTCAGCACCTCGAAAAGCTTCGTCCACTCGTGTGTTCGGTCGCTGATGCGATCAGAGGAATGAGCGCGGAGTTTGAAGGACTGCTCAACGAAGCCGATACTGCTATTGAAAGCCTTGGCGGGTTCGAGCATGTGCTTAAGAGGCTCAATATGGATTTCAAGCCTAAAGAGATCGCTTCTTTGCGCATTCGTCCGAGTCTCACGTCCTTGAATCTCGTCAGTATGATTGCTTCGCCGAGCATGGGCGATCCGGAAAAGAAAGACGTCCAGATCTTTCTCGGCATCTACGTCTGTTTCGGTATCTCGAAAAACGGCAGCGAAGTTACTGGCCCGGATGCATTTTTATATACTCTCAAACTGATCTCCGACCCTACGCGGTTCAGTATGCTGCACGACCTTTGCGACAAGCATTCCTACGGGCAGGAGCTTGCGCAAAGCTTCAATTGCACTCGCAGCGCGATGTATTATCACCTTGAAAAGCTTACCGGAAACAATCTGATCACTCAGGAGGTGACCGGATATCGAATGCTCTATACGCTTAATAAGCGCACCGTTTACGACAAATTCAACGCGATGCGTGATTATATCCTCAACGGCTGGAAACCGGAGGACGATGAACAGAACAAGGATGAAGAGTAAACAAAAAGAACAGTAAACAGCGAGCCGGGAATGCGCTTCCCGGCTCGCGTGCGTTTAGGGGCATGTTCCTAAAATGCTTACTTCGTCAGCTCGGCCATTTCGTCGATCAGCTCGCCGAACAGCCTCAGGCCGTCCTCGATCGGCTTGGGCGAGGCCATATCCACTCCGGCGATCCTGAGCAGGGAGATCGGGTCGGTATGCGAGCCGCCGCTGAGGAAACGGAGATAATCGTCCACCGCAGGCTGACCTTCATTGAGGATGCGGTTCGCTATGGCGACAGCGGCGGAGAAGCCGGTCGCGTACTGGAACACATAGTAGTTGTAGAAGAAATGCGGGATGCGTGCCCACTCGACGGAGATCAGCTTATCGACCGTGATATCGTCGCCGAAATACTTTTTATTGAGCGCATAGTAGGCGTCGTTCATCAGATCGGCGGTCAGGGTCTCCCCCGCCTCGACCTTTTCGTTCATCCAAAGCTCAAACTCGGCGAACATGGTCTGGCGGTAAACTGTGCCGCGGAACTGCTCGAGGAAGTGGTTGAGCAGATATGCGCGCTCCTTCTTATCCTCGGTCTTGGAGAGCAGATGGCGCATGAGCAAAACTTCATTGCAGGTGGAAGCGACCTCGGCAACGAAGATCACGTAGTCGCGGTACGCCACGGGCTGGTTCTTCATCGAATAATAGGTGTGCATCGAGTGGCCCATCTCGTGCGCGATAGTGAACATGCTGTCGAGCGTGTCCTTCTGATTGAGCAGCACATAGGGATGCGGATCGCCGCCGGCGGAGTACGCGCCGCTGCGCTTGCCCTCGTTTTCGTAGACGTCGATCCAGCGGTTGTCGAAGCCGGACTTGAGCACCTTGAGATAATCCTCGCCGAGGGGCTTTAGGGCCTCCATGATGATCTCCTTGGCCTTTTCATAGGGGATCTCGCTGTCGGCGTCCGCGATGATCGGCGTGTAGAGGTCGTACATATGGATCTCGTCAAGGCCCATCAGCTTCTTGCGGAGCGAAACGTATTTATGCAGGTATTTAAGGTTCGCGTTCACAGTGTCGATCAGGTTGTGATAGACGGAAACGGGGACCTCGGTACGTGAGAGCGCGGCCTCGAGATTGCTTCCGTACTTCCTTGCCTGCGAGAAGAAGGTGAGCTGCTTCATCTGCGCGTTGAGGAAGGCGGCGGAGGTGTTCTTAAAGGAATCGAAGGTGCCGTGGAGCGATTCGAAGGCCTGCCTGCGGACCTCCCTGTCGGCATTCTCGAGCAGGGGGATGTACGAGCCCTGCGTGACCTGCAGCTCGCTGCCTTCGGAGTCGTGTATCGCGGGGAACTTAAGATCGGCATTGCGGAAGCTCGAAGCGATCTCGGAGGCGGAGTCCGCGACCTCGCTGACAGAAGCAAGGAGCTTTTCCTCGGAGTCGGAAAGGATGTGCTCCTTCTGGCTGCGGAGCTTATCGAGCTTGCGGCGATAGAGTACGAGCTCGGGCTTTGCGGTATAGAAGCCGGAAAGGACGTCGTCGGGAATGGCGAGCAGCTCGGGGGTATCGAAGCTCGAAGCGCTTGCCACGGCCACGTACAGGTTCATAAAGCGGCCCTTCATGCCCTGATAGAAACTGTTGCCGGTATCCTCATCGGCCTTGCGCATGCAGTATTCGGCGACGCGGGTCAGCTTGACCTCGATTTCGTCGTAGTACTGCAGATATTCAAAGAGCTTATCCGCGCTGTCGGCAAGATGACCTTTGAAAGCGGAGATCTTTTCGGGGACCGTGCGGAGCTCTTCAAGCGCTTCGTTCCAAAGCTCGTCGGATGCGAAGATGTCTTCAAGCGCCCAGGTGTATTCCTTTTTGACCTCGCTGCGCTTGGGGATCCTTGTTGTTTTTGCCATGTTAACCTCCTGTGCGGATCGGTTCCGCTATTATTCACAGGGATTATAACATAAACGGCCTCAATAATCCACATATCGGGCATAAGAATTCGGCGGAAAAACGGCGACCGACTATATACATTTAAAAAGATTTTGAAAAACCTGTTCAAATTTCTTTCAAGATGTGTTATGATATAATAGGTTTTATGGATACATTGGAGTATTCTGGACCTGCGGGCAATAAAGCCCGTATTCGAACCGAAAACCGATGAGTGTGTTTGGGAGGACAGAATGCACTTTAACGATATTATAAACGCGATAGGCAACGGATTTGCGCAGTTCCGCTTTCAGGACCTGCTCGATATCCTCATTATCGCATTTCTGATCTACAAGATAATAGACGTTTCGATAAACACGAGGGCGTACCAGCTGCTCAAGGGTCTCGGCGCGCTGCTGATCATCATGCTGCTAAGCACCTTGTTCAACATGTACACGGTCAGCTACCTTATGAACAACCTCCTCGTTTCGGGAATCGTCATAGTATTCGTTCTGTTCCAGCCGGAGCTGCGGCGCGGCCTTGCCCATATAGGCGGCAGATTCAACTTTAACCTGAGCGACCGCAGCAAGCAGGACAGCGACGCGATCGTCAAGGAGCTCTCCTCCTCGCTGATCCGGCTTTCAAAGCGCAAGGTCGGCGCGCTGATCGTCGTTGAGAGGAACGTTAAGCTCGATGAATTCTTCGCGACCGGCACCTACGTCGACGCAAGCATCTCCGGCGCGCTGGTCGAGAATATCTTTGAGCCGAATACCCCGCTGCACGACGGTGCGGTCATCATCAGGGACGGAAGGATCCATTATGCGGCCTGCGTCCTTCCCCTCTTCAGCGACCCGAATATCTCAAGGGAGCTCGGCACGAGGCACAGGGCGGCGCTCGGCATCTCCGCGGTTTCGGACTGCATAACGCTGGTGGTATCCGAGGAAACGGGCGTCATATCCTATGCGGACAACGGCAAGCTTATCCGCTATCTCGATAAAGCGGCGCTGATAGAGCTGCTCGAAAAGCTCTTTGCCGCCCCCGAAACGAGCAAATCCTTTGCTGAATGGACCAAGAGGATCTTTAAGAATGGAAAGAAAAAACAATCCTGAAACGAATAACGAACGCAGCGATGCGATGCGTGATTTTGAGGAGCTGTCCTTCGAGGATCGTTATGAGGAACGCCGCCGCGAAGCGCTTGAACGCGAGCGCGAACGCATGATGCGCGAAGGCGCCACCGGCAATTTCAAACGCATTGAAGGCGAAGTCGCAAAGGCGGACGAAAAGGATCTGCCCTGGTACAAGCGTACGGTTTTCAGAAAGATCCGTTACGCGATCATCGCCGTGCTGATCGCGCTGACGCTGTGGGGCTACGTCCTCATGAGCGAGAACCCCGTGCGCATCAAGCGCGTCGAAAACGTCAGGCTCACGTTTGCGGGCGGCAACGAGGCCGACCTCAAATCGCGCGACCTCATCATCAGCGGCGATATCGATCAGATCCTCTCAAACGTCGAGGTGTTCGTCAGGACGACGCTTAACGATCTCCCCCGCTTCGATAAAGCCGTGGGCGACATCGTGACCGCGACGGTCAGCCTCGGCGATATCCGCGAACCGGGCACTTATACCCGCAGGATCGTCGCGACCTCCGCCATCGGCACCGTCGATTCCGTGGAGCCTTCGACCATCACGATAACCGTTGAGAAGCTCCTCAAGCGCACCATTCCGGTCACCTGCGTGCTCGAGGGCGAGCTGCCCGAGGGCTACTGGCATGATGAACCGAAGCTCGTCAGCTCGACGATCGAGATCTCCGGCGCCGAGAGCAATATAAGCAATATCACGAGCGCCGTCTGCTCGATAGACCTGACGGGCAGGACCAAGCGCATAACCGAATCCTTCACCTGCAAGCTGCTTGACAGCGACGGGAACGAAGTCGATTCAAGCGTTGTGGTCGACACGGTACCCTCCGCGAGCGTCCGCATGGAGATACTTCCCTGCATCGACCTGCCACTCGATCAGTACATCGAGACCGTGGGCTCGCTCTCCGCTGATTACGAGATCGGCAGCATCACCGTCAAGCCCGCATACCTGAGCATTGCCGCGCAGAAGAGCGTGCTCGATTCGATACCCGACAGCGTCTATATCGAGCCGATCAATATCTCCAACTTTACCGAAGCGGGAGTCTACACGCAGAAGGCCAGCCTTATCGGACTGCCGTCCGACATCACCTTGCTTTCGGACAACAATTTCATAATCACAGTTGAGGTAGTTGATAAAACGACCACGCGCATACTGACGGTACGCATCAGCGAAAACGTCATCGGCGAGGACAACGCGGCTCACAATTATCAGTACAGCAGCACCTACTGCACGGTCGAGATCAGCGGGCCGGCACGGCTCATCAAGGGGATCAATGCAAGCGATCTGCTGCTCGTGCTCGACGTCTCCGGCTATACGAGCGGAACGCATGAGATCAAACCCACCCTCTCGTTCGAAACCGAGCCCGAATGGTATTCCGACAGCAGCACCGTAATCAATATAAGCTCTGTCATATGCACTATAACGCCTGCCTCGAATCCGTGATGAAACGGAAAGCAAACCTTTAAAACGGAGTCAGCATCACATGCAGCTTTTGGCTAAAAATCTCGATCTTCCCTTCAACGCCGAAGAATCGGCGTTGAAGCTTGTTCTCGCCTCAAGAATCAGGATAAATGCCGATGAGATAAGCAATATCCGCATCGTCAGGCATTCGCTTGACGCGCGGGATAAGGCCGATATCCGCAGCATTTATTCGGTATTGTTCGACATATCGGACGAAAACGCGAAGCGCATCTCGGAGCTTGAATTCAAGAATGTCGGACGGGCGCCCGAGTATAAGCCTTTCGAACCTGTTTTCGGAGACAGGACGCAGACCGAGCCGGTCGTTGTTGTTGGCCTGGGTCCCGCGGGACTCTTTGCCGCATACGAGCTTGCGCGCTTTGGATATAAGGTAATAGTCATCGAGCGCGGCAAAGCCCTCAACGAACGCAGACGCGACGTCAATACGTTCTTTACGAAGGCACAGCTCGACCCGAGCAGCAACATCATGTTCGGCGAAGGCGGCGCGGGCACTTTTTCCGACGGAAAGCTGACCACAAGGATAAAGGATCCCCGCTCAAAGGACGTGCTCGACACGCTCATCCGATTCGGGGCCGACGAGAGCATCGCCGTTGAGGCAAAGCCCCATATCGGAACGGACGTGCTGTCGAAGGTCGTCTTCAATATGCGCAAAGCGCTTGAGAACATGGGCGTTGAGATCCGCTTCGGGTCGAGGATGACCGATCTCGAAAGCAAGGACGGCGAAATAACCGCAGTCACCGTAAACGAGTCTGAAAGGATCAAATGCTGCGCCGCGGTGCTTGCCGTCGGTCAGGCCGCAAGGGATACCTACCGCATGCTGCTTGCGCGCGGTCTGGAGCTGACGCCGAAGCCCTTTGCAGTCGGCGTTCGCGTAGAGCATCCGCAGGATATGATCGACAGGTCGCAGTACGGTAAATTCGCAGGTCACCCTCGCCTCGGCGCGGCCGAATACCGCCTTACGGGCAAGAGCGGCGAACGCGGCGTCTATACCTTCTGCATGTGTCCGGGCGGATTCGTGGTGGCTTCCTCCTCCGACGTCGACCAGGTGGTGACCAACGGCATGAGCTATCATGCGCGCGACGGGAGGAACGCGAATTCCGCAATAATCGTTCAGGTCAATCCTTCCGATTTCGGCAATCAGCCCCTCGGCGGCATGATCTTCCAGGAAAAGATCGAGAATGCGGCTTTCCGTCTCGGCGGCGGCGACTACTCCGCCCCGGCGATCCGCGTCGGCGACTTTATCAACAACAGAAAGCCGACCGGCTTCGGCTCCGTCGACCCGACATACAGACCCGGCGTTGTCCCGAAGGATATCTCCAAATGCATGCCTCCCACCATCACGAACGGCATAAAGGAAGGCATCGGGCAGTTTGCCAGAATGATAAAGAACTTCGATATGTACGACGCGGTGCTGACCGCAGTCGAGAGCCGCTCGAGCGCGCCCGTCAGAATAATGCGCGATGAATCCGGCGAAGCTACAAGGCTGAAGGGACTCTATCCCGTCGGTGAAGGCGCGGGCTACGCAGGAGGTATCGTGAGCGCAGCGGTCGACGGTATCCGCGCCGCGGAACGGATAATCGCAAAGTACCGCCCGGCGGATCTATAATCAAGCAGGTAAAAATATGAAGAAATACGTAGTAGTGATCGGCAATTTCGGCTCGGGCAAAACTGAGCTTTCGATAAACATCGCGCTCAACGCCGCGAAAACCGAGAAGGTCACCGTGGTGGACCTTGATATCATCAACCCTTACTTCCGTATGTCCGAAAGGCAGAAGGAGCTTGACGCGGCCGGTATCCGGCTTATCACGCCGACGTATGCTTCGCTCGGCGTCGAGGTGCCCAGCCTTCCCGCGGAGATCTATTCGGTGTTTTCGAACGACAGCGATCTTGTGGTATTCGACGTCGGCGGAGACGCGGGCGGCGCCATAGCGCTGGGACAGTATAAGCGCTTCTTCAAGGATGTTGAGGATATGGAGGCGCTCTACGTCATCAACTGCCGCAGACCGTTTTCAACCGAGCTCGATCTCAATATAGATATGATCAACAAGGTGACCGGCGCCGGAAGGATAACGATCAGCGCTTTGGTCAATAACGCCAATCTCTCCCAGGAGACAAGCGTCGAGGATCTTTTGGACGGCTATAAGCTTGTTAAGGACGTTTCGCTCGCCACCGGCATACCGGTCAAGTACACTTCCGGCTGCGAACCCGTGATCTCAGAATTCGCCGAATACGCGGATAAAGAAGGGCTCGACAAGCGCTTTATCGGAACGATCTATCCAATAGAGAGATTCGTCCACAGGGACTGGAAGAGCTTTACCGAAAAGGGACTCTGAGCCCGGTATTCATATGCTGCCGTATTATTCCAGCCTGGATCCCCTGCCGCCGATTCCGAACTGCGCCGCCTTTACCGGCCATCGCTCCGCTTCTTTTCCATGGATGCGGGACAAAAGCGATAAAGAATACAGGCGCCTTAAAGCTTCGCTTCGGGCAGCGTGTACAGAAGCATATAAATGCGGGAAGCGCTTTTTCATTTCGGGCATGGCCGAGGGCTTCGATCTTATCGCCGCTTCGTGCGTTCTGGAACTTGAAACGGAGCTCCCCGGGATCGCTCTTATCTGCGTTTTCCCCTACGCTTCCGCAGACCCGTCCCAGCAGCGGATAGCCGAAAGAGCCCACGGCAGCATCATTCTTACGGAGGAATATTCTTCGGGCTGCATGCAGCTGAGAAACAGATTCCTTACGGACCGCTCTTCCCTGCTGATCGCCTTCTATGACGGGAGGGCCGAGGGCGGCACGTTCGACACGCTGAAAAACGCGGTCGATTCCGGAAAGGCCGTTGTACTGCTTCGATAACGGCCGATGAATCACGTAATTAATTGGAGGCAATATGCCTTTACTCGGTGTGTATAATCTGAAAAAAGCATTCGTGGAACGCGTTTTGTTCGAAGGCGTTTCATTTGAAGTCGATGCGGGCGATCACGTCGGATTCGTAGGCGTCAACGGCTGCGGAAAGTCGACGCTGTTTCGCATCATCCTCGGTCAGGATCATCAGGATGAAGGCTCGATCTCGATAAGCAGCGAGGCAAGGATCGGCAGCATGCAGCAGAGCGTTTCGAATGACGACTGCTCGCTTTACGATTATACCCTGAACGTCTTCGAGCGACTTATGCTGATCGAAAAGGAGCTCGATAAGATCTCGGAGGATATCACCGCCGCCGGCACGGCGGACGACCGCCTGCTTTTGAAACAGCAGCGGCTCCACGACAGTTACTACGATAACGGCGGAGCGACCTACCGTGCGAGGACCCGCTCCACCCTGCTCGGCCTCGGTTTTACCGAGGATGAACTAAAGCGCAGCATGAACACCTTCAGCGGCGGTCAGCGCAATAAAGCGCAGCTTGCAAGGCTGTTGCTTTCCGACGCGAATCTGTTGCTGCTCGACGAGCCTACGAACCACCTGGATATCTCGTCCATAGAGTGGCTGGAGGGCTTTCTCTCGGCATACCGCGGTTCCTTCATCGTTATCTCCCACGACCGCTATTTCCTCGATAAAGTAACGAATAAGACCATCGAGCTCAAGGATCAGCGTCTCTATACCTCCAGGGGGAACTATTCGCGCCATATAGAGCTTCGCAGCACCGCAAGAGAGCTTGAGATGAGGCAGTATCTTCGCAAGAAGAAGGAGATCAAGCGTATAGAGGGCATAGTCGAACAGCAGCGGCGCTGGGGTCAGGCGCACAACTTCATAACGGCCGCGTCCAAGCAAAAGCAGGCCGACCGCATAAAGGAGACGCTCGTCGAGCCTGAGCGGGACAGTGCTTCGATCCATTTTCATTTCAATGCGAAGGAAGTCAGCGGGAACGACGTGCTCGTTGCCAAGGGACTTGCGAAAGCTTTCGACGGCAAACCCGTTTTCAAAGACGTCGATATGCTGATAAAGAAGGGCGAAAAGGTCTTCCTGCTCGGCGACAACGGCTGCGGAAAGACCACGCTGCTCAATATCTTTGCCGGCAGGCTTCGCGCTACTTCGGGCAGCTTCTATCTCGGCGCGCACGTGGAACCCGCCTATTACGAGCAGACGCTGACGAACTTCGACCCGGACAATACCGTGCTTCACGAGGTCTGGGATCGCTACTATACGACGATCTCGCACAAGGATATCTGCAATGCGCTTGCCGCATTCCTGTTCAGGGGCGATGATATCAATAAGCCGCTTTCCCTGCTTTCGGGAGGAGAGCTTGCCAGAGTGCAGCTGCTCAAACTGATGCTGACGAAGGCCAATCTTCTGCTCCTCGACGAGCCGACGAACCATCTCGATATCGCTTCGCGCGAAGCCCTCGAATCCGCGCTTGAGGAATACAACGGCACCATGCTTATAGTGACGCATGACCGCTATCTCGTCAACAGGCTCGCGGACCGCATTCTCCACATGACGCCCGACGGATTGGAGGAGTACATCGGCGGTTACGACGATTACCTTGAAGCGCTTGCAAGAAAACAGCAGGTCGCCGAGGATGACAAGACCGTTTCAAAGAACGCTGCGGACTATTTCGAACGCAAACAGCAGCAGAGCCTGATCAACCGCGCAAAAGGCGAGCTGGAGCGCTGCGAGAAGGCCGTAGCCAAAGCCGAGAGCGAGCTTGAGACGCTTGAAAAGGAGCTTGCCTCCCCCGCCGCTTCATCCGATTACAAAAAAGCCATCGAGCTTTCCGCAAGGGCGGATAAGCTCAGATCTGAGCTCGAGAATCTGTATAAGAAATGGGAGAATGCCGAAGCGGCCTTACAGAAGCTCTCGGGCGAATAATGCAACGATACGCATCACTGATGCTTCCCTATAATGAAAGGAGTTACATTTGAGTAAATCTGCACCAAAGCTGAGGATAATCCCGCTTGGCGGACTCGGTGAGATCGGGAAAAACATGACCGTTATAGAATACGGTCAGGACATGATAGTCATAGACTGCGGTCTGGCTTTCCCCGATGAAGAGATGCTCGGTATCGATATGGTGATACCGGATATCTCCTACCTTGAAGCCAATAAGGATAAGCTGCTCGGCTTTATAATAACACACGGGCATGAGGACCATATAGGCTCCCTGCCCTACACCCTCGATAAACTCGACGCGCCCGTTTACGCAACGCGCTTTACGCTCGCACTGATCCAGCACAAGCTCGAAGAGCACGGCATGGAGAACAAGTGCCTGTGCTGCATCGACGCGGGAGACATTATCGAGCTCGGTTGTTTCACGATCGAATTCATCAAGGTAAACCATTCCATCGCCGGTGCTGTCGCAGTTGCGATCACAACGCCGGTCGGAGTCGTCATCCACACCGGCGACTTCAAGGTGGACTATACCCCCGTCGATCACGAACCGATCGACATCAACCGTTTCGCGGCATACGGCGCAAACGGCGTGCTCGCTCTGCTTATGGACAGTACCAATGCCGAGCTTGAAGGCGTAACGCCTTCTGAGAGCGAGCTTGGAAAGACTTTTGAAAAGGTCTTCTCCGAAGCCAAGGGCCGCATGATAGTCGCGTCCTTTGCTTCAAACGTGTACAGGATCCAGCAGGTCATCGACGCCGCCGTTCGGCATAACAGAGTGGTATGTTTCCAGGGCAGGTCCATGGTCAACATTGCCCGCATCGCGTATGAGCTCGGCTATCTTGAGCTGCCCGAAAACAGCGTTGTTGATATCGATCAGCTCAAAAACTACGAGGACGACCACATCTGCGTGATGACGACCGGCAGCCAGGGCGAATCGATGAGCGGGCTTTTCCGGATGGCGAACGCGAACCATAAGCTGATAGTCGGCTCCGGCGACACCGTTATGATCTCCGCGTCCGCGATCCCCGGCAACGAGCGCAGCGTCGGAAGAGTCATCAATCAGCTTTTCAAGCGCGGCGCGAACGTCATCTACGATCGGCTTGCCGACGTTCATGTTTCCGGCCACGCCAGGCGCGAAGAGCTCAAGCTCATGTTCCGCCTGCTTAAGCCGAAGTATTTCATCCCCGTGCACGGCGAAAACCGCCATCTTTACAGGCACGCAAGGCTTGCCGAGGAGATGGGCGTCGCGCCGCAGAACGTGTTCATAATGGACAACGGCAACGTTCTCGAGATCGGACCCAAGGAAGCCAAGCTCAACGGGACCGTCACCGCCGGATCCCTGCTCGTCGACGGCCTCGGCGTCGGAGACGTCGGCACGACCGTGCTCAAGGAACGCCGCCATCTTTCGCAGGAGGGCATGTTCTCGATCATCATCCCCGTACAGAAATCCACGGGCGTGCTGATAGGTCTGCCCGAGATCATAACCAGGGGTTTTATCTACGTGAAGGATTCGGAGGAGCTGATCGGGGAAGCAAAGCAATTCGCGCTGGAAAGCTCCCAGACGCTGCTTGAGAAGTTCCCGGGACCCGACTGGACCCAGTTCATTGCGGCAATGAAAACGGCGATGAAATCGTTCCTGCTCAATAAAACAAAGCGTACGCCGATCATCGTTCCCATTGTGGTCGATATCGAATGCTGAACCGTTTATGCCTTTTATTCGTTTTATGATCGGAGAGTATCATGCAGGATAATGATATCGAAAGAGCAGCACAAACGCTTGCGGAGCTGCTTCGGGAGAGCGGCGAATACAGGGCGCTTTTGACCGCGCGCGAAAGGGTCTTTGCGGACGAAGCCAAGAAAGCGCTGCTGGACGAATACAGGAAGCTCAGGCTTCGCGTGCAGGCAAGCGTGCTGACCGGCGAGACCGACGACGAATCCCTGCTTCGCCTGACCAAGCTCGGCGAACTGCTGCAGCTCGATCCGGTAACTTCGGATTACCTGTTTGCGGAGCTGAGGCTCAGAACGCTGCTCGGTGATATCTATAAAAAGCTTGCCGACGCGGTCGGCGACGATCTTTCGCTGCTTGACTGACGCCGGACGTAGACTCAGTAACCCACCGTTCTATTTGGAGACAGTATGGATTTTAAAGAAATCAGCAACAAAATAGGATCCGCGCTCAAGACGGGCAAGGATAAGACCTTTGCCTTCTTCGGCGATCTTTTCAAAAAGAAAGCTAATAAAGCCGAGACGGCCGCAACTCCCGCCGCCGATATCGAAGTCAACGACGATTCATTCGAGGATATCAGCGGAGGCGTTGAAGCTATAGAAGAGAGGATCGAACCCGACCCCATGGAGGAGCCGATCGACCTCTTTGAGATAGCGGATATCTCAAGCGAATTCTTCAACGGAGAGCTTTCGAAGAAGGAAGAGAACGAGCTTTTCAAGACCAGCAATTTTCAGGCCGTTCCCGACCGTGTGGAAAAGGGTACCGCCGCGAACGAAGCCCTGGAACAGGAGCTTGCCGATACTGCGGTCGCTGCGCCGAGACGATCCGAGCAGACGGAGAAAGACGAGAGAAAGGCAAGGTTTAGCAAGAGGATGAATAAATTCTGGAAGATCTGGACTTATATCAGAGTGCCGATAATCATTGCCGCAAGTCTCTTTATCGTCTATTTCCTTGTTAAGAAAGTCGGTACCAAGCTGTATACGAACTATATAATGCCAGTCGATCCGAACGACCCGACGCCCGTTGTGGTGACCATCCCCACCGGCAGCGGCGCTTCCGCTATCGCAAAGATCCTTTACGAAGCCGGCGGAGAGGATGAGAAAGGGCTGATCTCCCATAAGGCCGTCTTTAAGGTCTACGTCGACTTCATCGGCAAATCCAGCCGACTTCAGGCGGGAACATACGTGCTTTCGAGGAATATGAGCATTCCGGATATCGTGGATACGATATGCCGAGGCGTGCCGCCGAAGAAGATCATAAAGCTTAGGATACCCGAGGGTATGACGATAGAGGCAATGGCGGCGAAGCTCGTTGAAGACGGCGTGCTGCAGTCGCCCGACAGGTTCATACAGCTCTGCGTGACTGGCGAAGCTTTCGTTCAGAGCCATCCGTTCATCGCCGAGATCCCGCAGGATGATACGGGCGAACGCCGTTACGTGCTCGAAGGCTTCCTCTTCCCCGATACCTATGAAGTCTATGAAGACGCCACGGAGGAAACGATAATCGATAAGATGCTCACGCGCTTCGAGCAGATCTTCGGCAGCGTCTACACGGCGCGCGCACAGGAGCTCGGGCTGAGTATGTATCAGGTGGTTACGCTTGCTTCCGCACTTGAAAAGGAAGCGCGCCTCAACGACGACTTCGCACGGGTATCGGCCGTATTCTATAACCGAATGAGGCGCAATATGAACCTTGATTCCGATGCGACGCTCGAATACGTGCTGCATACAGGCTCGCTCAACCTTACCGACGAACAGCTTGCGACGCCCTCCGGCTATAACACTCATATCAACTCCGGCCTGCCTCTCGGCCCGATATCGAACCCGGGCGACACGGCGCTCAATGCCGCGCTCTATCCGAATCAGGAATACATCAACGAGCAGTACCTCTTCTTCTGCCTGATGAACCCCGAGAACGGCGCATTGATCTTCGCGAAGACGATCGAGGAGCACAATGCGAACGTTGCAAAGTACAGCCCGCTTTGGTGATGATATGAGCTTTGAAGGATTTAAGAAAGAAACTTTCGAGTTCCTGATGGAGCTGACCTTCAACAATAATATCGAATGGTTCAACTTAAACAGGAAACGTTATGAGACCTTCGTCCGGGACCCTCTGCGCGCTTTGACGGCCGAGCTGATGCCTGCGGCGCTCGATATCGACCCCAATCTCAATCCGAGCGTCAATTCCTCCGTTTCGAGGATCCGGCGCGATACCCGCTATTCCTACGACAAATCCCCGTTCCGCAATCATATGTGGATCGCGTTCCGTTACCTCGGAACGAGCGTCAGCGAGGGCTGCGCGCTGTATTTCGAAATAACGCCCACCGATTATTCCTACGGTTTCGGCTTCTACGCCGCGTCGACCGAGTTCATGCAGGCCTACCGCAAAAGGCTGCTTGCCGATCCGCACGGCTTTCTTGCGATGGCGCACGAGCTTGAAGCGAACGGCTACGGCTACAGCGCCGATCCCTATAAGCGCGATCATTATCCGGATGCGGATGCTGATCTTAAGCCTTATATCAACGTAAAGAGCTTTGCATGGACCAAGCACTTCAATGATATCGGTTCGCTGATCGAACCTTCCGACATCAAGGACAGGCTCGTGCACGATTATGACCTGGCAAGACCGATGTATGCGCTGATGCGTTCGGTGATCGAAAGCATATAAAGATTATGAAAAGGAGACGGTATGAAGCGCTTTCTTATTGTTGTTGATATGCAGAATGATTTTGTGGACGGCTCACTCGGCACAAAAGAAGCTTTGGCGATCATTCCGGCCGCCGCAAAGAAGATCGAAGAGTTTGACGGAATGGCGATCGCGACGTTCGATACCCATTTTGAAAACTATTCGGAGACCGCCGAAGGAAAGAAGCTGCCCGTGCCCCACTGCATAGAGGGGACCGAGGGCTGGGAGCTGAACGCATCGATCAAGGCGGCGCTCGATAAAAAAGCATGGATACCGATCAAAAAGCTGACGTTCGGCTCGGTGGATCTTCCCCATATTATCGCCGCGTATGCGTACGGAGATGATTTTGAGATCGAGCTGATCGGTCTCTGCACCGATATCTGCGTGGTGAGCAATGCGCTGATGCTCAAAGCCGCTTTCCCGGAAAAGCGCATCGCCGTGGATGCAGCCTGCTGCGCCGGCGTCACCCCCGCTCTCCATAAGGCCGCTCTCGACGTTATGAGGAGCTGTCAGATCGACGTGATCGACGGCTGACGGGATGGCTCGGGGCAAAGCAAAAAACGATACCGAGAAAAACACGAGATCGTCCGGGCGAAGGGAACGTCCCTTTCGTCCGTTCGATTTCGTTATTATTGCGTGCATCATCGTTTTGAGCATAGTACCCCTTCTGCTAAAAACGGAAGAGGAAGCGGATACCGTTGTTATAACCTGGCACGGACAGGAGATCTATCGGGACAAGCTTTCAAAGG
>JAEEKE010000137.1 GCA_016282255.1 Bacillota bacterium | reverse complement strand
GTCCTTATAGAGATAATCGGCGTCGTTCGCACGGAAGAAATCGACCCAGCTCCCGCTGACACCGAGGCTCCTTGCCTGCACCGACGAGCCCTCGTCCTGCCAGTCCCAGCCGCCGCCGTAGACGTAGAGCACGGTGCCGAGCGGCATGCAGGCGGTCGTTAAAAAGTTCTTCAGCGTCCTTTTGCCGGGCGTGCCGGAGACGGCGGGGGAGTATGCGGTCTCGGCATCGAGAAGCACCGCGGAGACGACCTCGTCGCCCTCTAGCGTGATGCGGAAACGGTAGCCCTCCATCAGCAGGTTCTGTATCGGGAAACCGCCGGTATTGCGTATCGAGAAAAGCCGCTCGCGGCCCTCTGCCATGAAGCGGTAGACCTTCGCCCCGGGCGCGGAAACGGCGGATATGCCGATATGCCCGTAGCCCTTGACGCCGAGAAAAACGGCGTCGAGCATATTCGCTCCCGGCGTCGGTTCGCTGCCGGGCGTCAACGTGGGCAATACGGTGTTCGTAACGGCGGGCATGCTTCCTGTGGGACCTTCGGTCGGGATCATTGAAACGGGGCCGCTCTCGGGCGGCAGAGTGGATTCGGGGGACGGGGAAGCCTCGCCGGTCGCGGCTTCGGTAGGATCGGCCGTAGCGTCGGGCGGCAGGGTCCCGGGCGGCTCGCTCCCTTCGGGCGAGGGCGTGAAATCAAAGTCCGCAGGCGCCTTGGTCGCGGGATCGGTACTGACCGGTCTCACGGCGCAGGCGGCAAAGAGAATAAGGCAGGCGAAGACGGCGGCCAGCGTGCGTATAAGCCGCTTTTTTGCCGCGGGAGAAGCCGTGAGCCCTGTCTTCATAGCCTATGCCTTTCGTTTTTTCATATGCTTTTAAACGGATCCTATCGCGTTTTGTATCCGTTTCAAACAGGGGTATTATACCGAAAAACGCGGTTCCTGTCAATAAAGCGCGCCTCGTGCCGAAGGCTCCGGCGGACCCCGAAAAAGACCTGAGATCCCGTTCACAGCCGCATTTTGCGGTTGACGCGCATTCGGTTAGGTGATAATATATAGAAACGAACAGAGCCGTGCGGGCAATGCCGCGCGTGACCCCGATCAAAGGAGCAGATCATATGAAAGCGCTTGTGGTTTACTATTCGCTGGACGGCAACACCAAAGCCGCCGCAGAGAGCGCAGCAGAGGAGCTCGGCTGCGATATCCTCGCTCTCGAGCCCGTCAAACCCATCCCCGAAAAGGGCTTCAAAAAGATGTTCGTCGGCGGCCGCCAGGCGACCTTCGGCGAGAAGCCCGAGCTTAAAAAGCTTGTATGCGACCCGGGATCTTACGATCTCATCATACTCGGTACGCCGGTCTGGGCGGGCAAATGCGCGTCGCCCGTCTGGAGCTTTATCGACTCCTGCGCCGTCCCGGAGCGCATAAAGGCGCTGTTTACGCTCAGCGGCGGGGGAGACGATTCAAAGTGCGTCCGCCAGGTCGAAAAGAGGACAGGCGCGCTTAAAGCAAGGGCCGCGCTCTTTGACGCGAGGAATCCCAAAAGCAGCGGCAACGGCGAGAAACTCGCGCGCTTCATCGAGGCCGTGCGCGCGCTTATCCGCGGCGAAGCGGCGCCATCTCCCAAACCGAATGACCCTGAAAGCAGCCGTCCGGAGTAAAAAACGGGCGGCTCACAATATACTTTTTCGACCTCGGCATAATCAATTGAACATGGCAATCCGGTTTGATATAATTAAGATGCAGAAATTTGACAGGAGGCGCTAATTCATGTCAACATCTCACGAAGGCAACGGCATCATAACCATTTTTGCAGGCTCCCACAGCAAACCCTTTGCAACAAAAATGTGTGAATATCTGGGCGTGGAGCTCGGTAAATCCACCACCCACGTCTTCTCTGAGGGCGGTATCTACGTCCGCGCGGACGAATCGATCCGCAATAAGGATATCTACATCGTCGAATCCATCGGCAAGGACCCCAACAATGCCTTTACCGAGCTGCTCTTCTGGTGCGATGCGCTAAAGCGTGCTAGCGCCAACTCCATCACCGCGATAATCCCGTATTTCGGCTATGCCAAGGCCGATAAGAAGGATGAGCCCCGCGTCTCCATCCGCGCAAGGGTATGCGCCGACTGCATCGAGCTTGCCGGCGCCGACCGCGTCATCTGCATGGATCTCCACGCGGCGCAGGTCCAGGGCTTCTTCTCCAAGCCCGTCGACCATCTCTACGCCAGCCCCCTGCTCTGCGAATACGCCCGCCGCCTCGGCATAGTCGATGAAGACCTCGTCGTCGTTTCGCCGGACGCCGGTTCCGCCAAGCGCGCAAGGGCCTATGCGAACCTGCTCGGCGTCTCCGTCGCCATCGGCGATAAAGTCCGCATCGGGCACGACGAGAACCCCAACGCGATCGAGATCATCGGTGAAGTCAAGAACAAGCGCTGCATGGTCATCGACGACTTTACGATCAGCGGCAACACGCTCTGCAAGGTGGCCTACGGCCTTATGGACAAGGGCGCCAAGGAGGTCTACGCGTTCCTCTCCCACGCCATCGTCAATGAGGACGCCGTCGCAAGGATCGAGGCCAGCCCCATCAAGATGCTCGTTACCACCGACACCGTCGATAATACCGACGTGCTCAAGGATTCCAAAAAGATCCGCATCATCTCCGCAGCGCCCCTGTTTGCCGAAGCTGTCCGCACCATCCACGAGAAGCACGCCATGGCCGATATGTTCGCGAACCTGCCGAAGCGCCTGCTCGATATGAGCTTTGAGAACACGGCCAAATGACCCGTCCTCAATAAACCAAGGAGAGGCCGAAAAACCTGATGGAAGACCTGTTTTCAAGGTCAATTAAAAAGAACGCGCCCCTTGCCGACAGGATGCGGCCGACGACTCTTGACGAGTTCATCGGTCAAAGCCATATCGTCGGCAAGGGCTCTTTGTTGCGCCGCGCGATTCAGACAGACTCCCTTCAGAGCTCCATCTTCTGGGGCCCGCCGGGCTGCGGCAAAACGACCCTCGCTTCGATAATCGCGCATACCACCAACAGCAGCTTCGTCAAGCTCAACGCCGTCACGACCGGCGTCAAGGAGGTGCGCGAGGTCATCGCCGAGGCGGAAAGGAACCTCAAGCTCTACGGGCGCGAGACCTTCCTCCTGCTTGACGAATGCCATCGGTGGAACAAGGCCCAGTCCGATTCGATCCTGCCCGCGCTCGAGAGCGGCACGGTCAAGTTCATCGGCTCGACGACCGAGAACCCGATGATCTCCATGACCGGCGCTATCGTCAGCCGCTGCCGTCTCTTCCAGTTCTATCCGCTCACGGTGGACGATATCAAGACCGCGATGCGGCGCGCGCTCGCGGATAATGAAAACGGCCTCGGCATGTACGGTCCCGACTTCGATGAGGACGCGCTCGACCATATCGCCGTCACCGCCAACGGGGACGCAAGGGCTGCGCTGAACGCTATCGAGCTCGCCGTCCGCACCACCGATCCTGAGAACGGGCGCGTGCATATCACCAAGGCCATCGCCGCCGAATCGATCCAGAAGAAGGTCGTCAAATGCGATGAGCAGCAGCTCTACGATATGCTCTCGGCCTTCTGCAAATCCCTGCGCGGGGGCGACAGCAACGCGGCGCTGGCGTGGTTCTCGCGCCTTGTCTACGCCGGGATGGACCCGCGCATAATCTGCCGCAGGATCATCGCCCACGCCTCCGAGGACGTCGGGCTCGCCAACCCCACGGCGATGCAGCAGGCGGTCGCCGCGGCGCAGGCGCTGGAGCTTATCGGCATGCCCGAGGCGCGCCTGAGCATCACCCAGGCCATCATCTTCGTCTGCGAAAGCCCCAAATCCAACTCCGTCGTAATGGCGGTGGACGCCGCGTTTGCCGACGCGGAGCACACGATCGACGAACCCGTGCCGATCCATCTGCGCGACACTTCGTTCAGGGGTGCGGAGAAGCTCGGCCACGGCGTGGGTTATAAGTACCCCCACGATTATCCGAATCACGAGGTCGAGCAGGAATACATGCCCCCGTCGGTCCGGGGCAGGGAATACTATGTTCCCTCCGAGATGGGCACCGAGGGCAGGATTAAGGCCAGGCACGACGCGAAAAAGAATAAGGATAAATAAGAAAACGGCCGGGATGCGCTCCCGGCCGCCGCTGTTATTTGGGTCAGTTCTTGATCAGGATATCGAGCGTATGGTTCGACGCGCCCACAAGGTCCTGCCTCTCGCAGGTCGTAAAGTGGAAGTCGAGCCATTTTTGATACGTCGCGTCGTCCATTTCTTCGAGCATCGCCTTGTGATAATGCGCCGCGCCGTCGGTCGCAATGAGCTTTTCCCGCGTAACGTCCAGCTCCGCGTCGAGCTCGGCGATCTCCTCGGTCCTGATAAGCTCGAAGATCTCCTTCGGCTCGCTCTTGCAGTGCCAGTCGGGCGAGATCATTTCCTTCGCGAATTCATCCGAAAGGTTCCCGCCCATGAAGCAGTACTGAACGATCGTCGCTTCGTTCATGCAGTAGGCGGCCATGATGACGCCGCCGGGCTTCGTGACGCGCACCGCCTCATGAAGCGCCCTCAGCTTATCGGCCTTAGTATAGAGGTGATACAGCGGGCCGAGCACGAGCGTCATATCGAAGCTCCCGTCCTCAAAGCGCGAAAGATCGAGCGCGTTCCCCTGAAAGACCTCGATATCCTCGCTGCCGTCGAGCTTTCCCTTTAGGACGTCGATATTGTGCTCAACGAGCTCCACCGCCGTGACGCAATAGCCCATCCTCGCAAGCGTAACGCTGTACCTTCCGGTCCCTGCGCCGACCTCGAGGATGCGCTTCCCGCAGCCGCCCTCAAGGTATTCCTTGATGTATTTCATCGTGGTCAGGTATTCGACCCTGCCGACTCTGGAAAGCAGCCTGCCGTCCTCGTCGCGGGAGCCGTAGTATTCGCTTAAAAAATCCATGGCGGTCTCCTTTTTGTTTTGGTAAAGATAGCACGGAAGGGGGAAAAAGTCAAGGGGGAGGAGAACGGCGAGCCCCTTATAACGGATCACGGACGGTAATTCTCGATGATCTCAAGAATATCCGTTGCGTAGACGTTTCCGTTCAGCACGTCCCCGTTCGCATCAAATGAGATCGTCAGGATATCCCGCGGGTCCTCATCGTAGGGAGAAAACGGTGAGGCGTCGGCAGCGAAGTATTCCCGAAGGTATTTCAGCGCGTTCCCGCACGGAAAGATCACGTTGCCCTGATTGGTCGGGATACGAAGGGGCGCAAATTCGCGGATGATCTCGTTTGTCCTTGCATTATACGGGTTTTGATCCCCGGGGCTTACCAGCCACGCAGGCTGGAGCCTGACCGGGATACCGGCGTCGACGGCGAATTCGGCAAAAAGCATTACGGGTTCAAGGGGGATGGTCTCCTGATGAAACGCATCCACGGACAGCAGCAGATCGTTGACTCCGCTATGTGCCAAACTCCGAACGACGGATCCGATCCGGTCCCTGCTCTTTGAAAAGAATCCGTTGGTGATCACCTGCCGTCTGGCGACTCCGAGCTCCGCCGCCGTCCTCTGGATCGCGCAAATGGTCTCGGGATAAAGCAGCGGTTCCCCGCCGAAGGTCATCACCGTCGAAATACCGTAATTTGCGCAGATCTTTCGCACGGCTTCCGAAGCAATTCCAGCATCGATATGCTCCGTACAGCCGTCATGATCGCCCTGGGAACAGTGCCTGCATTTTCCCGTGCAGGCCAAAGTCACAACGAATTCGATCTTATTAGGGTTCTTGATGAATGGGTTCATGGTTGTTCTCCGAGGGAGCTGGTTTTGTGATCTGATTATAACAAAGAAGAGGGGCGAGGGCAATAGGGACAGGGGTTATGCAGAGGTCATGAATGGGGGCGCGAGGGGAATTTGACTGCGGAGATGCGTCTCATGCCCGCTCAAACCGCTCGTATTTTCGCGCCTCCGCAAAACCGGCATGCCTTCCCATATTGAGTGGCAGCGAGCAAGCTCGCTCGGGGGACCGCTTGCGGTGGATGAGGTGGAAAACAAGCTGACCCTAAGTATAAACGAAAAAGCAATTGCGAGCGACGGGATTTGTTTTGCGGAGATGCGTCTCATGCCCGCTCAAACCGCTCGCATTTCGCACCTCCGCAAAACCGGCATGCCTTCCCCTATGAGGGGAAGGGTGACCGCTTGCGGTGGATGAGGTGGAAAACAAGCTGAACCTAAGTATAAACGAAAATGCAATTGCAGGCGACGGGATTTGGTTTGCGGAGATGCGTCTCATGCCCGATCAAACCGCTCGCATTTCGCGCCTCCGCAACCCCCGCATGCCTTCCCCTATGAGGGGAAGGGGGACCGCTTGCGGTGGATGAGGTGGAAAACAAACTGATCCAAAGCATAAACGAAAATGCAATTGCGGGCGACGGGATTTGGTTTCTCGCGATGTGTCTTCATACGCCGCTCACTCCGCGGCGTATTTCGCACCGCTCGAAACCGGGGCGGAAAATCGCGTCACTGGCGCGGTTTTCTGCGCCCTTCAAATCCCTTCGATTCTAAGCAAAGAAAAAAAGAGGCGACGGGATTTGGTTTCTCGCGATGTGTCTTCATACGCCGCTCACTCCGCGGCGTATTTCGCACCGCTCGAAACCGGGGCGGAGAATCGCTCCACCGGCGCGATTTTCTGCGCCCTTCAAATCCCTTTGAACAACTGGACCAAAGAAAAAGAGAGGCGTTGAGCCTCTCTTTTTCTTTGGTCGGGGCGACGGGATTTGAACCCACGGCCTTTTGGTCCCGAACCAAACGCGCTACCAAACTGCGCTACGCCCCGAATATGGAGCCAATGAAGGGACTCGAACCCTTGACCCGCGCATTACGAATGCGCTGCTCTACCAACTGAGCCACATTGGCTTACACAAGATAAGATTATAACACAAAGGAACCGATTTGTCACTATCGATTCCAAAATATATCTTGCAAGCTGCGTCGGTTTCGCGTCTATTCGGCGCCGTCCCCGCCGTTTCTGCGTTTTTTCGCGTCGTGTCTGGCCTTGATCCTTGCCTCAACGCCCATTTCGGAGGGCACATAATACTCCCTGCCCTTCACCGACGGGGGCATATACTCCTGCTCCACCTCGTGATTCGGGTAATCGTGGGGATATTTATAGCCCACTCCGTGCCCGAGCTGCTTCGCTCCCTTGAAAGAGGTGTCGCGCAGATAGATCGGCACCGGCTCGTCGATCGTGGTCTCCGCGTCCGCAAACGCGGCGTCCACGGCCATC
>JAEEKE010000136.1 GCA_016282255.1 Bacillota bacterium | reverse complement strand
TTAATGCTCTCCTTTTCGCCGAAGACGTAACTGACAATGCCGGGGCTCGTATAGAACCGGATCGTCCTGCCGCGGACGGTGCCCTTGTAGACCGTGGCGCCGCCCTCCTCGGAGCGGACCAGCAGCCCGCCGTTGTACTCATAGCACCATCTCGACCCGGCCCTGATATAGAGCGCGGTAAAGACGATGAACATCAAAACCAGAAAAAGCAGCACGCCCTTCCGGAAGCCGCCGAGGTTCCTTATCCTCTCCATATTTCGCTCCTTTCCCCGCTTGCCTGCGGTATTTCCTGACCTAATTGTATCACAGCCGGCGGCGGTTTGCACCTGTTTTTGTGCGGGATAAGGGGCGGCTTTTCCGCATAAAGCGCGCAATAAGTTGAGTTATCCTCCCGAATATGGTATGATTGGTAACGTTCGGGAGGCGCAGGCCTCCCGCGGAGGGGATATGAAGCGTTTTCTTGCAATTTTCATAGCGGCGGCGATGCTGCTGACCTTAGCTGCCTGCGCGCGCCGCGAGCCGGATATAATACCGATCGCGCCCGCGGTCACCGACGGAGCCGTCCGGGCCGATACGCCCGCGCCTGTGAGCAGCCCTTCGCCCGCACTCACCTTTGAGCCTTCCATCGCACCCGAGGAGACGCCCGAGCCCCTGCCGCTCACCGAGGTCCCGACCGAAGAGCCGACCGCGGAACCCACGCCGGAACCGACCCCGACGCCCTCCCCCACTCCGGAGCCCACTCCCACGCCCGTCCCGACGCCCGCGCCTACGCCTGCGCCCGTTCCCACGCCCACGCCGGTACCGACGGCGACCCCGGCGCCTGTCACCGACGGCAGCATCAGCTTCAGCGCCTCCGCTTCGCTGCCCCTGCCGAGCCTTGATGAGGATATCCCCCGCGGCCAGCCCTTCTGCTTCGGCGGCACGGTCCGGAGCGAAAGCCCGATCCTCTCGGTCACCGCGGCCGTGGTCTCCTCCGCCGGCACGGCGATATCGGGCACAGTCAGCTTCCCCGCCTCCGAGGGCCGCACCTCGGTGGAGCTCGTGGACCGCACCTTCCCCGCCCAGGGCGACGCGTCGCTGACGAAGAAGCTGCATTTTGAGGAGCTTCCCTCCGGCAGCTATTTCTTCGAGCTGTACGTCACCACGACCGCGCGGGAGAACGTGCTGCTCAAAAGAAGCGAGTTCCGCGTGGTGAGCAGCGAATGGATCCGGCTTATTTCAAACAATCTTCGCAATAATTACGCCTACGCTCTGTCGTTCTTCGGCAGCAGGGACGAATTCATGTTCCGCTATAAATGGGCGGACGGGCGGCAGATCACGGTCGAGCCGGGCTGGCTCAACGCGCATTTTTCCTCCGTTACCTCGCCCGCGGGCCAGACCTGGTACGTCCACAGGAAGGCGCAGCCCTATTTCAGCCGCGCGATTGGATATCTTTCAGGCACCTACGTGCACGTCGGCGGCACCTATGAAAGCGGCGTTATAAGGCTCTGGGACCTGGTCGGCTCGTTCGACGGCATACTCAACACGCGCTTCGTCACCGACCGCACCTTCGTGAGCCATCATTCGTTCGGCACCGCGATCGACCTCAACGCCTCGATGACGCCCAACCGCAACGTGCTCGAGAACCGGAACCTTATTAAGACCGAGGTGCGCGATAAGCTCGTCTACAACGGCGTGCGCGAGCGGGACGGCGTCAGGTACTACGATTTCACCTATTCGGGCAGCTATTCCGAGACCTATCGCGGCGTGCCGACCAGCATAATAAACTATCTGCTCTACGAGCTCGCGTTCTTCCGCGCGGGCTTTGCCTGGGGCTATTACTACGACCACGCCTGCGACGGCATGCATTTCACGGTCTCCGAGCTGCCCGCGGACCTGCACAACAGCTCCTCCCGAGCGCTGCGCAAGGTGTGGGACTATATCGGGTAAATACCCAAAAGAAAGAGAGACGGGTTCCTGACCCGTCTCTTTCTGTATCCCTGCGGCCTTACAGCCCGAGCTCCTTTACCCACGCCGCAAGCTCCTCCCGGCGGACGTTCTCGCGGAAGCGCCTGCCGCCCAGCAGCTTTGCGCCGGGCGCGAGGGCCTGCAGGTTTGCCGCCGAATCGCCGAGGCCGCTGCCCCCGCTCGTAGCGAAGGGGATCACGGTCTTGCCGGTAAAGTCGTACTGCTCCATGAAGGTGTCGATGATCGAGGGCTCGCGGTACCACCAGATCGGGAAGCCGACGAAGACCGTGTCGAAATCGGCCATGTTCGGCAGCGTCTCCTTTATCTCCGGACGGCAGGCGCGGTCCTGCATCTCGAGCGTGGAGCGGCTCTTCTTGTCCATCCAGTTGAGGTCCGCCCTCGTGTAGGGCTCCTTGGGTTTGATCTCGAACAGCTCGGCGCCGATCGCCGCCGCCAGCCGCTCCGCCACGCGCTCGGTCACGCAGGTGGCGCTGAAATAGGTTACAAGCGTTTTCATCTGGGTCTCCTCCTTTTCAATCCTGATAATCCTTTTGATTTATGCCGGAAACGATGTCCCTTGCCACGAACACGCCGCTCGCCGAGGCATGGGAGAGCGAATGCGTGATGCCGCTGCCGTCGCCGATGATGTAGAGCCCGGGGTAGCGCGTCTCGAGCCGGTCGTTGACCTCGGTCTCCATGTTATAGAACTTGACCTCCACGCCGTAGAGCAGCGTATCCTCGTTCGCGGTGCCGGGAGCGATCTTATCGAGCGCATAGATCATCTCGATGATGCCGTCAAGGATGCGCTTGGGCAGCACGAGGCTGAGGTCGCCGGGCGTCGCCGCAAGGGTCGGCACGGTGAAGCTCTCCTCTATGCGCTTCTCGGTGGAGCGCTGGCCGCGGATCAGGTCGCCGAAGCGCTGTACCATGACCCCGCCGCCGAGCATGTTGGAGAGCCGCGCGATGCTCTCGCCGTAGCCGTTACTGTCCTTGAAGGGCTCCGAAAAATGCTTGGAGAGGAGCAGCGCGAAGTTCGTGTTCCCGGTGTGCTTCGCCGGATCCTCATAGCTGTGGCCGTTGACAGTCACGATGCCGTTCGTGTTCTCGGTGACGACCGCGCCCTTCGGGTTCATGCAGAACGTGCGCACGAGGTCGCCGTACTTCTCGGTGCGGTAGACGATCTTGCTTTCGTAGAGCTCGTCGGTCAGGTGGGAGAACACCTCGCAGGGGAGCTCGACGCGCACGCCGATATCCACGCGGTTGGAGCGCGTTCCGATATTTATCCTTTTGCAGATGCTCTCCATCCACTTGCTGCCGCTCCTGCCCACCGATATGATGCACTTGGCGCAGGTGTAGGTGTTGCCGCAGCAGCCGATCTCGAAGCCGGTCTTCGTGATATCCACCGTATCCACGGGGCTGTTGAAATAGAGATCGACCTTCCCGCGCAGGTATTCATAGAGGTTCTCGAGCACGTGATAATTGATATCGGTGCCGAGATGGCGGACCGAGGCCTCGAGCAGGTGGAGGTCGTTCTGCATGCAGAGCTTCTTAAATCGGCTGCCCGCGGTGGAATAGAGCTTTGTGCCCTCGCCGCCGAACGAAAGGTTGATATCGTCCACGTAGCGCATCAGCTCCAGCGCCTTCTTCCTGCCGATGTACTCATGCAGCGTGCCGCCGAAATCGTTCGTGATATTGTATTTTCCGTCCGAAAACGCGCCGGCGCCGCCGAAGCCGCTCATGATGGAGCAGGTCCTGCACCCGACGCACTTCTTTACCCGCTCCCCGTCGATCGGGCAGCGGCGCTTTTCGAGCATGTTGCCGGCCTCGAACACCGCGATGCTCAGGCCGGGCGCGAGCTTGGTCAGCTCGTAGGCGGAATATATGCCGCCCGGACCCGCGCCGATGATTATAACGTCATAAAACATAGCTTACCCCAGGTATTCCAGTATCTCCGCGGCGTTGGTATCGGGCTTGACCTTCGCCATCACCCTTTCGATAACGCCGTTTTCGTCGATGATGAAGGTCGTGCGGACGACGCCCATCGTGACCTTGCCGTAGTTCTTCTTCTCCTGCCACACGCCGTAGGCCTCTATCGCCTTCCTTTCGGGGTCGGAGAGCAGGAGAAAAGGCAGGCCGTACTTCTCGGCGAACTTCTTGTGCGAGGCGACCGAATCCCTGCTGATCCCGATCACGGCGACGCCCTTTTCTTTGAACGCCGCGTACGCTCCTGCGAAGGCGCAGGCCTGGCGGGTGCAGCCGGGAGTGTTGTCCTTGGGGTAGAAATAGAGCACGACCTTCCTTCCGAGGAAGGAAGAGAGGCTGACCTCCCCGCCCTCGCCGTCCGCAAGGGTGAAATCCGGGGCTTTCATTCCGATCTCAAGCATGGTTTTCTCCTTTTCAGTCATAATAAAGTTTATTCATTCCCGATGGGTATCTGTTTGCGCACGGAACGCACCTCGGCCGGGTCGATATCGAGCATCAGGAGCGTCTCCCCCTCGTCCGCCCGCGCGATGACCCTGCCCCAGGGATCGACGGCGATCGAGTTCGCATAGGAGACGTAGCGCGCGTTTTCGTCCCTTGCCGGAGCGCAGCCGAAGGCGAACATCTGCCCGTCCACGGCGCGGGCGCGGAAGAGCAGCTCCCAGTGGAGCGGCCCGGTGGTCATATTGAACGCAGCGGGCACGGCGAGGAAGTCGATCCCCTTCAGCTCCCGGATGAACGCCGGGAAGCGGATGTCGAAGCAGATGACCACCCCGAAGCGGCCGAACGGCGTATCGAAGACCGTCGGTTCCGTTCCGGCCGAGAAGGTCTTCGATTCCCTGAAGCGCTGACCGCCCTCTATATCCACGTCGAACAGATGCGCCTTGCGGTGCTTGGCGACACGCTCGCCGTTCGGAGCATAGCAGAAGCAGGTGTTATAGATCCTCTCCCCGTCCCGCTCGGGCATGCTGCCGCCGATGACGTACGCGCCGTTCTCCCTCGCGATGCGGGAAAGGGCCTCGGTCACGGGGCCGCCCTCCGCCTCGGCGTTCTCCCTGAAGGCGGAGTTATGGTAGGGGCAGCAGAACATCTCGGGCAGCATGATGACGTCGCTCCCCTCGGCGCGGCGCGCCAAAGCTTCGGCCCTGGCAAGGTTCAGCGCCTTGTCCTCCGCGATCTTCATTTGTATGAGCGTCAGCTTCATTTCTCCCCGCCCCCTTCCGTTTAGTATAGTTTACCATTGTCGGCGGCCGATTACAAGATTTTTCGCCGGATCGCGGTGCGCCATGCGGTGCGCGTGTTTTTTTGAAAAAATCATATAAAAACCGCGCAAAAGCGCTTGACAGACGCCGTTTTGATGGTATAATAGAGCTCCTTTCAAAACCGAATAGGGAGGTGCAAGCCATGTTTGAACCGCTGCTCACGCTTTTCGGAAGAAACGAAAAGACCGGCATGACCACCGAATACTGCCTTATCTCTCCTGCGTCCCTCCTTGAAAGACTCGAAGAAAAACTCGATAACGACACGGCCGCGGCCCTGCTTAAAAGGATCCTCTCCTCAAAGGTCGTGCGCTTCACGCTCGACGGCAGCATCTTCGTCGCCCGTCCCGCCACCGAAGGCGACCGCGCCTACTGGGAACAGCTCTGCGGCTGGATCGCCGAGGGTCCCGTGATGCCGTTTGCGGAGCTGACGGTCAGCACCTGGGGCGGCAAGGTGCTGGAAACGAACATTCTGGACCGCCGCTCGCTCCATCTCGCCCTGGCGCCCGAGCATTCGCTCGCCAGCATAAAGAAGATCTGCCGCATGCTGGAGTACGGCCGCGGCGTGACGCTGCCCCGCGGGGGCTTCATCCTCCGCTTCCGTCCCATCGACCCGATCGAGGACGGACTCTTCGAGGACTTCCTCGCAGATATCCTCGGGGAGGATGAGGAGGAGGATATCTTCAGCCCCACCTACCCGCCCGACCAAAGCTCCCTGCCCCATTCCCTCGCCGAGCTGCTCGACTGCGGCGATGATGACGACGACCCGAACCCACGCGGGCCGAAAAGCCATATAAGGCTGCTGTGATGCCTAAGGATCCGCATAAAACGCGGATCCTTCCTTTTATGCCCCTCCGTTCTCTTGTTAATATCCTTCAACGGTGTTATAATAACGAAAGCTAAACTGCGAAAGGATAAAGCTATGTCGCATTCAAAACCCAGTGAAGAGCAGGCCGAAGCGCGCCGTGCGCGCCGCGAGGCCGAGAAGGCCGAAAAGGCAGCCAGTCGGAAAAAGCCCCTTTCCCGCGGGGCGAAGATCGCCATCGGCGTGGCTGCGGCGCTGCTGATCGCGCTGTTCCTCTGCTCCCTGCCCGTGATCAAGTTCTTCTCATCGGGCTATCACAATTTCAAGACCTACCACAACTTCAATTTCGACGGCACCTGCTATATCTACGATATGGAGACCCGCCGCTTCCTCGACGACACGAAGATGCATATCCGGCTGCTCGCCACCGAGAAGGACGGCGATATCCCCAAAGGAAAGTTCGTCATCGAGGGCTATGTGGACGCGGACAAGCTCAACGAGGAGAACACCGAGGAGGGCGTCTTCTACGCCGGCATACCCGTCTACGGCAACTACGGCGCGCGCACCGTATGGTACACGCTCAACAAATACCATGGCACCGATCTCGACTCCGTCGATCCTGATACCGATTCCGAGGGCGTGCCCCCGATCTCCCTGCTGCGCTGGGACACGGCCGAGAATATCGCCTCGGTGCAGATAACGGGCTTCGGCAAAACGCTCAACTCCAAGAACACGCTGATCGCGGTCTTCGGCGCCGAGAGTAAGGACTACGCCTATCGCTATATCCAGTCCAAGCTCGAGATCTTCCAGAAATCCATCCGCTGGTTCGATCCGCTCGAATGAGCTTCCCGTCCGCCAAAAGCCAAAGCAAAAGCCCCGTTCAAGCGGGGCTTTTTTCGTACCGCTCCCGAAGCAGGGCGGCCGTTTCCTTCGACAGCGCTCCTTCGAGCCCGGCGAGGGCTTCGAGGACCGCCGTCCTGTCGAGCTCTCCGAACGGGATGCGGCAGTGATCGAGGAAGACCGAATAATCCATGCCGGGCTGAACGTGCTTCGGCGTGCGGACGACCTCGATCACGTCGATGAATTCCCTGACCACGCGCCGGCCGTTCTTCTCGCAGTAGACGGCGCGCGTGCGGTGCCTGCGCTTTACGACCATGTCGAGCTCCAGCGCCGAGGGCAGTTTTGCGAGCTCGTCGGGCGGGAGCGCATCGCAGCTCATGTAGATCTGCTTCGCGGTCAGATCCACGAGGTAGGGCCATTCCGAACAGCTTTCGAGCAATTTGAGGTTCTCCTCGGTGTTCGGCAGGGTCTCGGGCTCCACGGAATAGACGACGTTCCGGGTGCCGAAGCGTTTTTCAAGGTACTCTTCCCTGCTTTCGCAGTCGCAAAAGAGCATCGCGGTGGCCAGCGCCTCGAAGAACAGCGAGCGCGGGTCCCAGTTGGGGTAATAACCGATGTCGGCAATGCGTCCGCCGACGTAGACGGAGATCGTGTATCTATCGGACATAAGCTTGCTCCTTTCATTATTATGATCATTACGGTATTTTCGGAGCCTTCCGCGGCCTTGGCACGCTGCCGCTTTCGCGGGTCACGGCGCTGCTTCCCCGGCGCACAGGGGACCGATCCTTCGCGGATCAAAAAAACGAACAGACTTCTCCCATGAAGCTGTTCGTGATCCGAAGAATCGGTCCCATACAGGGTCTATTCGGTTGTGGGGCATATTATAAGGCGCTTTTTACGGTTTGTCAACCCCCCGGTCGCTGTTTACAGCTGATTTTCGATCGAATCTTGCATTTCATCCTTCGGCGGATGCGTTATCGGGTTCCAGCGCCCGCCGGCATAGTAGAGCCCGAAGAGTATGAAGAGCAGCAGATTATGCCCTATCATGCAGGCCCAGGCCGAAACGAGGCCCATCGAGAGCAGCCTTATGCAGATGAAGGTGCCCAGTATCCGAACGCCCCACATGCCCGCCATGTTGATGACGAACGGCACGCCCGTCCTGCCCGCGCCCTGCAGCATGCCCTCGATCACGAGGCTGACGCCGTAGATCGGCTCGGATACCGCCACCATGCGCAGCACCGTGCTGCCGAGGCGGATGACCTCGGGATCCTTTGAGAAGATGCCCGTCATCTGCGGCGCGAAGATAAAGAGCAGCGCGCCCGAAACGATCATCAGCGCGGTCTCGAACAGGATCATGACGCGGGCATAGCCTCGCTGCTTTTCAAGATCGCGTGCGCCGATCGCGTTGCCGGTCAGCGTCGCGGCGGCGGCCATCATGCCGTAGCCAGGCACGTAGAACGCGGATTCCACCGTGTTGGCTATCGTGTGCGCGGCGGTGGAGAGCTCACCCAGCGAATTGATCATCGCCGCGAATGCGACGTAGCCGAGGCTCGTGCCGAAGCGCTGAAGCATGTTCGGGAACGCCACCTTCATGCAGGGGCGAAGGATCGAGCCGTCCGGCTTTATCGACAGGCCGCTCGGCGAGATCTCGGCGTGCTTATAGAGCTTGAGCGTTATCAGCACGCCGCCCAAGGTTATGCTGACCGCGCTCGCGGCGGCCGCGCCCACGACGCCGAGCCCCGCGCCCCACATGGTGAAGCTGAGGCCGAACAGCGAGACGGTCCTCGTCCCGTAGATCAGCAGGAAATTGAGCACGACGTTGACGATATTGACCAGCACCCCCACGCGCATCGGCGTTTTCGTATCCCCCGCCGCGCGCAGGACCGTGCCGAAGATTATCGAGGCCGTGCGCGGGAGCATGGGCAGGTACAGCACGAAGAAATAGCTCGAGGCGAGCTTTCTTATCGCGGGATCGACCTGCATCCACCTTGGGATGACGCCGCTGAGCGAAAGGGCGGCGGCGGTCGAGATAAGGCCGATGATCAGCACCGTCAGCACGCTCTGGGCGGCGGCGCTGCGGGCCTTTTGATGCTCGCCCGCGCCCCTTGCCTGGGAGATGAAGGCGAGGAAGCCCACGCCGAACGCCGAGATCGTGCTGCCGATGAGCCAGTTGACCGTGGTGGTGGAGCCCACGGCGGCGGTCGCGGCCGTGCCGAGCGCGCCGACCATCGCGGTGTCGATATACTGCACCGCGGTCTGCATCAGCTGTTCGAGCATGGTCGGCCAGGCCAGCGCTATGACGGGCGCAAGCAGGCTGAGCTCTATCATTCTTTTTTTA
>JAEEKE010000135.1 GCA_016282255.1 Bacillota bacterium | reverse complement strand
TGTTGCTGCCGACCAGTACGATCGTCAGATCGTAGTCGACCGGGTAAACATCATTATCGGTGTCGTAGTAGCCGCCGATCAGGATGTTGGCGGTGCTGTTGGTGTTGATATTCGGGCCGGTCCCGGTGATGACGGCGTTCGCCAGCGTCAGGGTGCCGCTAGAGCCGTCGCCCTCGAAGGAGGCCGTACCGGAGTCGAGCCAATCGATATTTTCGGCATTCTCGCTGCTCAGCTGAACGCCGCCGACCCAGACCGGGTAGTACGTTACCGGCGGCCTTTCGCCGACGTAGACCTCGTCCACCGCGAAATAGTCGCCCGTCGGGTTGACGGATTCATCCTTGGTGTAGGACCAGGTCAGCGTATGCTGGCCCGCGGTCAGCTCATAGGTGAAGGTCTCCCACTCCTGGTTATCGTAGGCGCCCTTGGTGAAGACGACGGAGCCGTCCACCGCGAAGTCGCAGTGATCCCAGTAGGAGTAGCTTCCCTCGCCCCATGCCTTGAAATCGAACCTGACGATATCGCCCTCGTTGGCGTTTACGACCGTGTAGATCGCCGAGGTGGAATCCGCGACGCCGGCATTGCCGGATCTTGCGTAGACGCGGTCGCCCTCGGTCGCGACGGTCCAGGGATAGTCTCCGGAAACGCTGAAGTCGAGCTGTCCGCCCTCGACGTTCAGCGCGGGATTGAGCGGATTGGTCACGGTGACGTTGTTCGTCACCAGCATGACCTGACTGCCTGTGTTGGAGATGACCGCCGGCGCGTGCGAATAGCCTTCGAGGACCCTTGTGAAGCTGCTTGCGAAGGTATAGTTTTCATTTGCCCGCAGGGTTATGCGCACGTAGTAGGCGAGGCCCTCGCGGTAGGTCTCCGATGCGCCCATCGTGGAAAGATTCGAGCCCTCGATCCTCCACCAGGTCACGTCGTAGACCGTGTAGTTCGCGCCTTCCTCCGCGGTTATGCCGTAGTTCGGATGCGCGCCCCAGACCGGTGCGACGTAGCCGTAGAGATGCACGGAGGTGATCTCGGTCGGTTCGGTCGTCGCCGTCGGCGTCGGAGTGGGCGTGGGAGTCGGAGTCGGGGTGGGCGTGGGAGTCGGCGTCGGAGTCGGCGTCGGGGTCGGCGTCGGAGTCGGAGTCGGCGTCGGAGTGGGTGTCGGAGTCGGGGTCGGCGTCGGGGTCGGAGTGGGTGTCGGAGTCGGGGTCGGGGTCTCGGGCGCGGTATTCGTGCCGTAGATCTCCACCATGTCGAGGCGGAACATGCCCTGACCGCCGCCGTTGAAATGCCTGAAGCCGATATAGACGGTCTGTCCGGCGTAGCTGTCAAGATCCACGGTGTATCGCTGATACTCGCCCGTCGCCGCGGTCTCGGCCATCAGCAGCCCGTAGCCGCCGTTCAGGGTCGTGCTTATCAGCAGCTGGAAATGCTCGCCCGCCGCGGTGCCGGCGCCGGCCGCATAGAACGAAAGCAGGTTATCGTAGGAACGGAGCGTGATAGGGCCGACGATGGCGACGTTGTCATGCTCGATCATAGAGCCGTCAACGACGGATATCGAGCCCATCAGGCCGTAGCCCTCGTATGTGAGCGTGGCCATGACCTCGCCCCAATACCAGTTGAAGCCCCTGCCGTCGCCGTCAAGATCGGAGAAATGCCAGTCGCTCCTCCACGCGGAGCTGCCGTCGATCTCCTCCTCGAAGTAATAGCCGGCGATCAAATCATCGGAGGGGACCCTCGCGAAATGCACGTTGTCTATCGCGAAATAGTCGCCCTGCGGGTTGACGGAGGTGTCCTTAGAGTAGATCCACTCGATCGTATGCACGCCGGTGGAGGTGAAGGTGTAGGTGTAGTTCTCCCAGTTCGCATTGTCGTACGCGTTCCATCTTGAGACCGTCGAGCCGTCCACGTTGAATTTGCATACGTCATAATAGCTCGAGCCGGAGCCCTCGCCCCACGCCTTGAAATCGAAGGAGAGCGTGTCTCCCGCGTTGGCGGGTATGCTCGTGCTCAGCGTCGAGGTCGAACTTGCGACGCCGGCATTGCCGCTCTTGACGTAGTCGCGGCTGCCGTCGGATACGGTGACCCAGGGATAGTTGCCGGTGCTGGTGAAGATCTGGTTGCCGTTCTGGATATTGGCCGCGCTGTTGAGCGAGACCGGTTCGTCGGCGATGAAGCGGACCGAGTCGATATCCACGTAGAACTGCTCGGTGCAGTTATAGTGGCGGAAGGCGATGTAGACCGTCTGCCCCGCGTAGGAGGCAAGGTCGATCGTCCTCAGCTGCCACTGGAAGTTCTCTTCGGCCAGCGTTTCCTCGTAAACCAGCGTCATCTGGTTGATATTGTTCGAGGTGCCGATATAGACCGCATAGTGATCGGCGGGGTATTCATCATCGTGCGCCGCCACGTAGTAGGTGACGTACGGGTTCCCGCCGTTGAGCGTCACCGCGGGGGATACGGCCCAGTTGTTGGGCGTCAGAGGGGTGTCGGTCGGGTTCCAGTAGGAGCACGACGCCATGTAGCCTATGCCCTGGGCGGCGAAGTTCGGGGCCGTGTCGCCGCTTCCGGTGTTGTAGTTGATTCCGTAGCCGAACCACTGCCATTTATAGCCGTCGCCGTCGGCGTCGATGAGCTGCCATTCCTGCGCGAACTGCGATTCGGCGGAATACTCGAAACCGAACTCCCGGACTATTGTCTGGCCCTTTTCGGGCTCCCCGGCCCTCTCCCCGGTCATGCCGGAGACCTCGCCGACGGAGCCGCTCAGAGGAACGGTCTTATCGATCGTGATCAGGTCCGGATCCGCCTCGGCTTGTGTGCTGCGGGCGAAAGCGGCCCGGGGCATTATCGCCAGCACCAGTGTCAGCGCGACGATAAGACTCAAGATTTTTCTGGCCATATTTCAATTCCCTCCTGTATTTTATTGGGATGATATAATAATATCATGTAATCGGGCTGTTTTCAAGTATTTTATATTATATCGGTATACATTTTTGGCCGAAGTAGGCGCGATAAGCCGGCCGTCAGTAAAGGAGAACCGGGAATGGCGCTGAGCCATTCCCGGTTCTTGGTTATTGTGCTTTTGGGAGGAGCGTCGGTCAGTCTTTATTCTGCTCCGAGGTCCCTTCCGTTTCTGCGCTGACGTCGTGCTTGTCCTTGAGGCGCATTTTTTTGACCGCCATACGCCCTGTCGTACAGTTGAAGGCTGAACCTGCGCCCGACAGGGCCTGAAACACGATCAGTCCGACGACGATCAGAACGATCAATGCGATTCCCCACCAATCCATTGCATTTCCTCCTTCCTTGATAATGCTCTTCCCCGCGATCGGGATCCGATTATATTTTAGCATTTTAAGTCCCGCAGTTCAACCGCCTGCAAGCTTTTTTCGAGCCGGACCGCTTCCCAAAAACGAAAAAGGGCACGAATGCCCTTTTCTTTGCTGTTTGTTTTGAGCTCAATATCAACGGAATATCCTGAACGAGCAGATGAAGTTCCTGTGCCAGTAGTTGCCGTTGAAGCTTCTTTCGACGACCTTGCCCTTGGAGGACGAGGCGTCGATCATGGTCCAGGAGCCGCTGCATATCGCGACGTGGCCGTAGTAGACGATGACGTCGCCGCGCCTGACGCTGTTGATGTTGTTGTTGCGCTGGTACCTGGTGCAGCTGCGCCACATATAGCTGGTCATGTAGCCCTGGGAAACGCCGGAATGGTTGAGCACCCAGTACACGAAGCCGGAGCAGTCGAACACGTTCGGGCCCTTGCCGCCGCGGACGTATCTGCAGCCGAGCTTGCTCCTCGCGACCGAGATGAAGCGGTTGATGCGCTGCTCTACGCTGCCGCCGTTGCCGCTGCCGTTTCCGTTGTCGTTCCCGTTGCCGTTATTGCCGTTGTTGTTGCTGGGCGGGGTCACTGGGGACGAGGCGCGCACCGCGTCGTCGCTCATAAGCACGCGCATCGTGTTGCGGCCGACCTTGCCGTCCACCTGCAGGTGGTTGTTCTGCTGGAAGAGGCGCACGGCCTGCTCGGTCAGGGTGGTGTAGTAGCTGTTGACGTCCTGCGCGCGCATGTAATTATAATGGTACAGGCGCTGCTGAACGTGCAGCACGTCCGAACCCTGCATCGAGAGCGAGAGCGCGTTGCCGACGGCGTCTTCGCTCATGAGCTTTTCGCGCGTGGTGGGGCCGAGATAGCCGTCCACGATCAGCTCGTTCTGCGCCTGGAAGCGGCGCACGGCCATCTGGGTGTCGGTACCGTAGATGCCGTCGGGCTCGGTGGTAAGGTAGCCGAGCTCGGTGAGGCGGTTCTGATAGTTGAGGATCTGTTCGCCCGAATCGCCGATGGTCCAGGCCTTCGGCACCGCTTCGGGATCGTAGAGCGCTTCCTTGGTGTTGCGGCCGACCTTGCCGTCCACGTCGAGAGAATTGGTCTGCTGGAAGTCCTTGACGGCCTCGAAGGTGACCTCGTCGAAGGTATCGTCGGCCTTGTCGAGGTAGCCGAGCTCATAGAGGCGGTCCTCGATGCTCTGAACGTCTCCGCCCGTGTCGCCGACCGAGCAGAGATAGGCCTTGGCGCCGTTGTCGAACAGGGTGGTGTAGGTCTCAAGGTCGAGCTCGCCGGTAACGGGAAGCTCGCTCCTGCGCTGGAACGCCTCGAGCGCGCCCTTGGTGATCCTGCCGAAATAATCGGTGGGCTCGTCCTGATCCATGTACCAGAGGACCATCAGCCTCTCCTGCACGGAGGGGATCAGGTCGTTATGCTCGCCGAACTTCGCGTCGACGACCACGCCGAGGTCGATGGGGATCGCGGTGGTCGCCGGGACCGGAGTCTCGCTCGGAACATAGGGCTCGGGGGTCTCTATCGGGGGGAAGGTCTCCTCGGCGTAGCCGCTCGGGACCTTTGTGGGCTCCTCCCTGCGCGCGCTGCCGGGATCGTCCGTTGCTTTCGGCACGGGGGTCTCGTTCGCGGCGATGATATTGTCGCGCCCGGGCTCCGCTCCGGAGCGGCCCGCGCCGCCGAGCAGCACGCCCAGGACTATCGCCGTCAGGATAACGACCGCCGCACAGGATATCGCGAACCTGTAACGGAGCACGCCGCGGAAGAGATCGGCGACGGAGCGCTTTTGCTTCGCTCCCGCCTGCTTCATTTCGCCGGCTTTGACCGTCCTCGGCTTCTCGCTGCCGTCGCTCCGGCGAGTCCTCGCGGGCTCGTCCGCCATGGGAGCGAAAAGCTTTTTAAATCGGCTCGCGGCTGTTTTCTGTTTTTCTTTCATAATTGATCTGCCTCCTATTCGATTCTTCGCGGGAAGCGGCGCTTTTTACTTTCTCGCCGCGTTCCTCCGCGCCGTTACCTCATCCGGCGGCGGGGCCCCGCTCGTTTCGCTGCCTGCGGCAATACAGGCATTCCGCAGCGCCGCAGCGGCTCCGAAGAGGAGTTTTCGCTGCGCGTCAATGCGGGTACGGGTGTGAAAGGGCGCTTTCCGGGGCAGGTTCACCGCGCCTGCCGCGAAAGCAGATACCCATTCAATTTATTATTTTAACACATAAAGGTCAAAAATGCAAATATTCTTTGAAAAAAAAGCGTCCGAAGTCCGTTTTTTTGCTGAGGCGGCCGCTAAAAACGCTTTATCCGCTGATATTTTTCGGAAAAACGAGGGGAAACGGCGCAGCTTTTTGAGCGAAAAGCGCCCCGCTCCGGGCAGGAACGGGACGCCGCTTTTAATAATTATGAAGGTCTGAATCAGTCCGCCTTGGTGAAGGTCAGGGGCAGGATCTCCTCGAGGCCCTCGGGGGCGTCCTTGCCGTCCTTGACGCTGAGCTTGAGGGTCTTGTCCGCCAGCTCGTAGGCGACGCCGTCGCTCGCTTCGGTGGGCTCCTCGCTCACGGAGTCGCTGGTGTAGAGCACGCCGTCCTTGAGCATGTACTTGCCCTCGGACTCCATTTCGCCTGCGAGGTCCCCCATATCCATCTCCTCGCGAATCATCCGGGCCATATCCTCCATGGAGCTCATGCCGAGCAGCGCAAGGAAGGAGCCGATCTCCTCATCGGTGACCTCGGAAGCGTCCTTGCCGAAGGTCTCGGCTACGGCGGTCTTGAAGATATCGGTGAGCATGGGCACGAGCTGCTCGACGACCTTGTCGAGCGCCGCGTTGACGCTCTCCTCGTCGACGCTGGACTTATAGGTGCCGTCCTCCTTGAACTCGACGAACAGCTTCATGCTGATGTCCTTGAACTCCACATCGCCGAGCTCCTCGGCGGCCTCGCCCTCCTTCAGGCTGTCGTTGATCATCTTGGAGATATCGACGGTGGTCTCCCACTTGCCGACGATCTTTTTGGAATCGGGCACCTTGGCGCAGGCGGCGAAGGCGGCGGCTGCGAACAGCAGCGCGAGCGCGACGGCCGCGAATCTCATAAGGCTGGTCTTCTTCATCTGTGTTTCTCCTTTATAATAAAATGCGTTTCCCGGATACTGACGGAAATACGGTTTATTTATACATTATTTCCGGGGCTTTGTCAATACGGGGCGGGAGGAAGGAAGATCAGACAAGCCGTGAGTTGATTTGTCAGCAGAAATATGTTACAGTATAAGCAGAGTTGGTAAATGCCCTAAAGCAGCTGTTGTTTTGCATTTGTGCAAACACATGGAGGCACACAGCCCTTGATCTGCGTATTTGTCGATAAAGCATGTCAAGAACTATGGGGCTCTTCTCTCCATTTGTAAAAACCTTTGCCTGTTGCGCCGCTGCATAAGCATCCTTAGCATACAATAATTGCAACTATCGTTTGGAGCGTAGCGATAACTGAGAAAACAAGAGGGATCATCATGAAAGACAAGCAAAACAAAAAAACTTTATCCCGCATTATTACGGCTTTGGTTGTTGTTGGCCTTCTGCTAAGTTTAGCGCCGATTATCATTGCTTCCTTCTATGCCCATCCCGTATCCGACGATTTTGGCTTTTCAGAAAAGGTCAAACAAGCTGTTTCAGAAAACAAGGGAGTGTTCGGTGTTATTTCCGCCAGTCTTCAACAAGTAAAAGAATCCTACCTCCGGTGGCAGGGGACCTATTCGGCGGTCTTCATTTTCAGTTTACAGCCTGCCGTGTTTTCAGACAACCTTTATTTCCTTACAACGATAATAATGCTGACTTCGTTGATCGCCTCAACCGTTATACTGCTTAGGACCTTTTTCGATGCTCTTGGGCTATGTAAAAGAAACGCACTTTTAGTATCCTGCGTGATCCTATTCCTCTCGATCCATTTTGTTATCGACAAAAGAGAGGCTTTCTTTTGGTGGAACGGTTGCTCTTATTATACTCTGTTTTATGCTTTCTCTCTGTTGTTCCTGTCTCTGCTCATCAAGCTTTACTCTTCGGATAAAAGAAAAACTCGGGTCGTTTGTTTCATCTTTGCTTTGATCCTGGCTGTTGTTATCGGCGGAGGCAATTATTCCACGGCTTTGTTGACAACGGTCATTATGACGATAATCATTGCAATCGTTCTCAAGAACAAAAAGTCCCTTCTGCCGTATTATCTAATTCTGTTCTGCGTTTTGCTTGCTGGGTTCATAGTAAGCATGGTTGCGCCGGGAAACGGTATTCGCGCAGCAGCAGTCACCGGAGAATCGCCTGTAAAAGCCATCCTTCATTCTTTATATTACGCCAATGCTTGTATAGCAAAGTGGACGGGCTTGGCGCAGATCGCCGGCTTTGTGCTTATTGCGATAGTCAGTCTTATGGTAACCCGAAATACAGAGTTCCAATTCAAGCATCCGATGGCAGTATTGCTCATCTCCGCATTAACATTTGCAACACAGTTCACTCCACCGCTTTATGCAATGAGCAACATAGGTGCCGGAAGACAGATCAACATTTACTACTATTCATATTATTTGTTTGCAACGCTGAACATACTATATTTCTGCGGTTGGTTAAGTCATAAGGAGATAGTGGCCTTTAGAGCTCCGAAAAAGAGTTTCTTTGCATGGTTTTCTTTGATTCTGGTTTATGTCTTTGCGCTGGGTTGTTTGGTTTACGGTTTTAAAAAGCTGACTTTTTTTGAAACTGCTTTTGCTTTGAAGAACGGAACCCCTCAAGCTTACAGCATTGAATACAGGAAAGCAATCAGCGAGATACAAGCCGGAGCAACGGAAATTAACGATGTAAAAACCGTGCCGAGCTTTTTCTCCGCATTAAGCATAAAAGAGGATCCCTCATTTTGGATGAACAAGCAAATTGCCGAGTATTATCGTGTAGATGAGATCAAGTTAAAAAAGGATTAGCGGTGTCGGATATGCAGCTTAAGCTCGAAGTATATGCCCTTCGCGCAGAACACAGTCATATAGCTGTCGTCACACTGCAGCAACCCGTCTATTTTCATTTCCGTCAGCGCCAGATTATGAAAACTGTGGCAGGAGCTCCTGGCTTCCTATACCTATAGTGGGTTGTTGAACCTATGCCACTGAAAAAAGCAAAACTTCAAGGATTGCACAAGGATCTATGACTTCAAACAGGTGCACCTGACCATCAATCGTCATGCTTGCTGAATATCCGGCTTGAAAGCAGTGCTTCTTTTTTTGCATCAATAAAGTTTGCAACGAAGTCATACAAAGGAAGGCACCTGTTTTCAATCAGGTAGATTCGCAGCAGCTCTATCACTGTACAGGCGACGTAGACAGTAACAAGTGCTACCAGGGTGTGCGGGATCAGCAGCCGGCTATTTGCATAGGATGCGTTTTGGAATAACGTTTTCCATAGAAAATTGCAGACATTATTATGGTCATGGATCAAATACACGCCGAAGGTCGCTGACGAGATCACGTTGATTAGCTTGCTGTTTTTGATGCGGAGCCTGGAAAAGCCCATGAACATCAGCAGGGAGATCACGAGAACAGGGATCCGCTGCATATCGTAGAAAAACGTTGCGTATGCCGCAAAGACCGGGTGCTTCAGTCCTAATACATCCAGCAGTACCGTCACCGCGTAGGTGAGAAAGATACAGAGCACGGATAGAAGAATTAGCGCATTCCCGGAAAGCTTGGGGCCGATTCCGTAGAGCTTGTAATATCCTGCGAGGGAATATAGAAAGACGAACCAAAGCAGAGCATTACTTTGGACGATTAATCCTGTGAAAGAAGGGATGAAACACCAAAGAACAAACAACAGGATGAGAAATCCGATATACCGTTTTCTGCCAAATGACTTCAAGAGCAGATTGAGATACGGCGATAGCAGATACAGCACAAAATAGGTGCTTGCGAACCACCAGCGGGAATAGATCACAGGTGCAAACTGCTTGAACATTTTGACGAACCCGAACGACTCAACTCCCGCTGCTGTAAAAATGACAAAGATCAGCACAGAGTAAAAGAGAAGCTGTGTCCAAAGTTTGACAGCCCTGTTCGTTTTGACCGTTTTTGCCGACACAAGAAAATAGCCGGAGATAAGGACGAATATATCGACGCCGACCTTTCCGCCGATCTGCATGAGTTGGATCCAGAGCCGGTTGACGGTTATCGTATCGGTTGGGAAAGCAAACCCGCTGTGCACAGCAAGATGGAAAGCGACGATGAGAACCATCGCCACGATCCGCAGCAATTCAAAATTGGATTGCCGCACGACAACTCTGCCTTCCTGTCTGCTTTCAGCACACATTTCGTCCGATTCCTTTCTTTGATCATACAGTATTGAATAAGTGAATTCTTGTTGTAATTATATCATCTTTGGAAGTAATCGTAAAGAGGAACGGAAATGGTACTGCAAGCAAGCATACCTATCTTTAGGCTCCTTCCCTTGTTTGCTGCTTTAAGATCCTATTTCCGCTGCGCGGCGTCGGCACTGTATTCATATCGCTCTGTCAGATCGTTGTTCAATAGCCTGACAGTCCCTCGCTTGATCTCCCCTTGATCGTCCTCTCGTTTCTCCCTCCCAGAAGCTTGGAAAGAAACGATTCCGCATGGTATTCAAGACGATAGCTTGCGATAACGGATGTGAGAACCTCGACCACATGGGTATGGAGCAATCGACAACGAAAGGAAAGCGGACAAAGGTCTATTACGCCCATCCATACAGCGCTTGGGAAAGCGGCTCCAATGAGAATGCAAACAAACTTATTCGCCGATTCGTTCCAAAGGGGACGGACATTGGCCAACTGATCCACAGAGGGATCAAACGGATCGAGCGATGGGTGAACGAGTATCCGCGTGCGATCCTCGGCGGGCACTCCGCAAAAATGGCGGTTCTTGCCCTCGGGCAAGAACCGATCGGAGCCTGATCCTGTTCTTTTGATTGGCTGGACACTTAAAGTTGCAATTTGCAAGCAAGCATGCGCATCGAAATAACTATTGCCATGCTTTTGCGTTCGTGGTATAATATAATCTGCTGAAAAATATGCGCTTCGCGGCGCTATTGATCGGAGGTATTCTATGTATAAAGTGATTACGATCGCAAGGCAGTTCGGCAGCGGCGGCCGCGAGCTCGGGCGCAGGCTGGCCGAGAAGCTCGGTTTCGCCTATTATGACGACGAGATCATCGAGGAGATCTCCAAGCGCACCTCCCTCTCCGAGGAATACGTGCAGCAGATCGTGGAGCATCGGCCCGTTACTTTGATGCCGATCACTATCGGCCACAGCTTCTATCCCGTTCAGCACCCGCTGATGGAGCAGAGCCAGAAGATCTTCAAGGAGCAGGCCGAGATCATCAACGAGATGAGCGAAAAATCCCCCTGCGTCATCGTCGGCTGCTGCGCGGATTATATCCTGCGGCAGAAGAAGCTGCTGCGCCTGTTCGTCTATGCCGATATGCAGTCCAAGATCGAGCGCTGCCGCCTCAAGGGGCCCGAGGAGGAGAAGCTGACCGACAAGCAGCTGCGCGCCATGATCCGCAAGGTCGAGAAGAACCGCGCCAAATATTATGAGTTCTACACCGGCCGCACCTGGGGCGACAAGCTCAATTACGACCTGCTGATCAACACCACCAACACCGATATCCGCCTGATCGTCAGCGTCATCGAGAGGATGTTCGATAAGAACTCCGTCGAGGCCGATGCCAGCGAGACCAACGAATAAACGACCCCGGGGGAGGGTTTTCCCCTCCCCCCGTCCACTCCTTCCCGTCCGCTTCCATTTCGTTTTATTCTATTATTTTCTTTTTCCGTGTCTTTTGCGCGATCCGCGCTGTTCCCTTACATTTGTTTTTTATAAATAACCGCCTGCCGTTCCCCGGTTTTGTATTTCCCGTCCCTTCATTGCCGGAAATGGGGCTTTTCATGAACCGAACTTTCATAATAAACAAAGGCGTGCCGCAGGGCGCGGCCGCGATCGCCGCCAAAGGAGTATTTCAATGAATGAGACCGAACACCTTATCTTCAACGGGTTCACGCCCGATCTTCCCCTCCGGGACGAGCACGAGAACGCCTTCGCCTTCGCCGACGACGAGCTCTTCGACGACCCGGTGCACCTGTTCTGCCTCTATTACGGCCTTGAGCCCCATAATATCCCCGAGCTGACCACCGTTATCGGCACGGCGCTCGAAAGAGAGGACGCGGCGCTGCTGTTCACCGTGCACGAGGCGCTTGCCTACGTTCCGAACGGCTGGCACGGGCGGCTCGCTATGCCGGTCTGGGAGCAGCCCGGCCTCTGCCCGAGGGCCGCGGAGCTCGTCGCCTCGATCGACCCCGAAAGCCTGCAGAAGGCGCTTATCCGGGTCGCCGACGCCTGCCTGCATTCGGAGTTCATCAGCAAGAAGCGCAGCCTCGCCTTCCCGCTCTGCCGCTATGCGGACGAGGGCACGATGGCGGAGCTGACCCGCCGCGCGCTCAAATGGGAGGCGCACGAAATCTTCGACACGGCCGTGCTCTACAGCTCCACCCGCGCCGCCATGCTCTACGCCGACCGCGTGCATATGCTTTCGCGCTACGCCGCCCTGCGCGGGACCGACGAGGACGCCCTGCGCGACGGCCCGCTCTCGGACCTCGGCCTCGCCCCGGACCGCACCAAGCGCTATGATCTGGGCGGTTTCTTCGTGACGCTGCGGCTCGGGGAGGACTTTTCCCTCTCGTTCGAGCCCGATCGCGGCCGCCCGGCCAAAACACTGCCGAAGCGGGGCGCCGACCCCGTGCTCTACGCCCGCGCGAAGGCGGATTCGGAATGCGTCAGGCGCTATGCGAGGCCCGTGATAAGGAACCGCATCGCCGTGCTCTTCTCGGATTTCCTCTCGGGCAGGGAGCGGCCGGCGGAGGCGTGGAAGGCGGCCTATCCTGAAAACCCCCTGCTCCTTTCCGCCGCGAAGGGCCTGGTCTGGGAGCAGGGCGGGACGACCTTTGCCCTGACCGACGCCGGGGCCGTCACGGCCTCGGGGGAAGCCTATATCGTCGGCGAAGCGCCGATCCGCCTCGCGCATCCTATCGAGCTCAGTCCGGAGCTCCTCGCCGAATGGCAGCGCTATTTGACCGTGCGCGGGCTCAAACAGCCTTTTGAACAGGTCTGGGAGCCCGTCCGCAGGCCGGAGGACCTCGCCCCGGACCGCTACGCGGGCGTGCCGATCCCGTTCTACCGCTTCAAGGATCAGGAGAAGCGCGGCATCCTCTTCGGGGACCGCGCCGTGCCGGAGCTCGCAGGCTGCGGTGAGGATACCGAGCTCGTCCCCCACGCGGCTGCGGACCCGAACGGCGTGCGCTGCTATGAGCTGAGGTGCTTCACCTTCGGGGAATACACGCGCGGCGTAAACCACCTCGCCGCCTATTTCGACCGCATAACGCTGCTCAGCCGCATCCGCGCCGACGATCCGGCCGTGGCCGACCTGATACAGGGTTTTACCGCCGCGCAGCTTTCGGAGTTCATCGCCGCCGCGCAGGAGGCCCGCGCCGTCGGCGCCGCCGCAGCCCTTTTGGATTATAAGCAGGCCCGTTTCCCCGACCTCGACCCGCTGGACGGCTTCACGCTGGAGTGGTGAAGCGCTTTGCGGCGCAAAACAGGGTGCGGGCGGCCTCGCGAGCGAATGCGAGCGCGCCCATTAAGCCGCAAGCGGCTTAATGAGTCACCGCGCGGCGGCGCGATAGCCGCCGAATGCGATCACTCAGCAGCGATGGAAAGGATCGCGCCGAAGGCGCCCGTTAACCCTTCACGTTTGTGCGCAAAAACTCGGAGAAGGGATAGCTGCGCAATCCGGTACATGGCGTTTCTCCGCCGCAGTTTTCGCCAGATACCAAGCGGGCGGCAGATTGCCGCCCCTACGCTGTTATTATTTGGATTTCACTGTTTTTATTTTATAATTTGCAATATCACTGCCGCCGTCACCTCTCCCCCCGCTTTTTCAGCAGGCTTTTTTCAAGCGCCGAAACGCCGTAATACATCAGCGCGGCGAGCACGGCGAGCACGATGACCGAGGCCATGACGAGGTCGAGCTTGAAGACCTGTCCGCCGTAGACCGTGAGATACCCGAGCCCTGCCTTGGAGACGAGGTATTCGCCGACGATGACGCCGACCCAGCTCATGCCGACCGAGAGCTTGAGCGCGGACACGATCGCGGGGACCGAGGCGGGGAGCACGACCTTTATAAAGGTCTGCAGCCGCGTGGCTCCGAGCGTGCGCATCAAAAGCCGCTTATCCTCCGAGGTCTCGTTAAACCCCGTCAGCACGGTCATGACCGTCACGACCAGCGAAACGAGCAGCGCCATCACGACTATCGCCTTCATGCCCGCCCCGACCCACACGATCAGTACCGGCCCGAGCGCGATCTTCGGCAGGGCGTTGAGCACCACGAGATAGGGATCGAGTATCCTCGAAAGCGTCGGGCTCCACCAGAGCGCGGCGGCGGCCGCGGTGCCCAGCAGCGTGCCGACCGTGAATCCCAGCACTGTCTCGAGCAGCGTCACGCCGACGTGATAGAAGAGCTCCCCTCCGGCCGCGAGGCGGCAAAGCGTCGCAAGAAAGCGCGAAGGGCTGCTGAAAATGAAGGTGTTGATGAGGCCGAGCCTTGCCGCGCCCTCCCACAGTCCCAGCGCGCCGAGCAGCAGCGCAAGGCGCATGCATGAAACGAAGTGCGCCTTCTTTCGAAGCGCCCGCATAAAGGCCGCCTGCTCTTTGGATACCGGCGCGTCAGTCCGCCTGTTCGCCTTTACGGCTGTTTTCACCGCCCGCGCCCCCTTCCAGCTCGCCCCAGATCAGGTCGAAATATTCGTTGAACCGCTCCATGCCCCTTCTTTCAAAGGGCTCCGCCGGCTCGCCGCCGCGCAGGAGCTCTATTCTGATATCCCGCTTGAGCCTTGCGGGGCGCCCCGTGAACACGAGCACGCGGTCGCTGAGCGCGATCGCCTCGGAGATATCGTGCGTCACGAGCACGGCCGTGCAGCCCGCGCCGCGGATGATCGACCAGACCTCGCCCTCGAGCAGCAGCCGCGTCTGATAATCGAGCGCGGAGAACGGCTCGTCGAGCAGGAGCAGCCCCGGCGAGAACGCGAGCGTGCGCACCAGCGCCGCCTTCTGCCGCATCCCGCCCGAGAGCTGCCTGGGGTAGTGCCGCCGAAAATCCGACAGGCCGCATTTGTCGAGCAGCCCGAGCGCGTAGGCGCGGGTCGAAGCGTTCAGCCTGCCCTTGACCTCGAGCCCGAGCAGGGCGTTGTCCTCTATCGTGCGCCAGTCGAGCAGATGGTCCCGCTGCAGCATATAGCCCGTCGCGTTCGCGCGCGGGTCCGGCGGGCTGCCCAAAACCGAAACGCTGCCGCTTGAGGGCCTGACCACCCCCGCAAGCATCGACAGGATGCTCGTCTTCCCGCAGCCCGAGGGCCCGACCAGCGAGACGAACTCGCCCTTCTTCACCGTGAACGAGACGCCGCCCACGGCCTCGGTCTCGCCCCCCGGCTCGTGATAGCGGAGGCGGACGTTTTCAAGCTCCGCCGCGGGCTGCACCGGCTCCGTTTTTTCATTCGATCTTACCGTATCCGGGGGCGCCGCCCCGAGAATGCCGTCTGCCATTTTTCCCTCCCCAAAGGGGGACTTGCCCCCGATACCAACACAGTATGCGGCGGAAGGGGAAAGGGTGAAAGGCAGCTTCGGCAAGGGCGGCCCCGCCGTTCGCAGGCGCATGAAAAGACGGCCCGAAAGCCGTCTTTTCGTAAACAGAAAGGCAGATCCCCGCTCTTATGCGATGCCCATGGCCGTGCGCAGGATCAGCACCGCGTCCGAAACGGTGACGGAGCCGCTGCCGTCCATATCGCCGGCCACGAATTCTTCGGCGTTCAGCTCGTATATGCCCATTGCCGCGCGCAAAGCGAGGATCGCATCCGATACCGCAACTTCGCCGTTCATATCGATATCACCGGGAAGCACTGGCTCCGCTCCGCCGGAGAAGCGGGCGATAAGCACGGTCTCGGAGTTTATAACACTCGAGAAGTTGTATTCAAGACTGGTCGATAACAGCTCCCCCGAATCATTGTACCAACCGAGGAACTCGGCGTCTTTGAAAGCGCTCCCTTCATTCGGCTGAGCATATACTATTGACTGAATACCTTGCCAACCGTCCTCAAAGAAATAACCGATCGTGCCGTCCCCGGATGCCCTTACAAGATCAAGAGGAAGTGAAGGATTATTGCTCAAGTCAAGTTCCGATATTGGATTGCCTTGCGTATATAGCTGAATGAGTTCCGGGCAGTGCGAAACGTCGAGCTCTGTCAAATTGTTGTAGCCACAACAAAAGTATCGCAGCATAGTGCAATTGCTTACATCAACAATGTTTAAATTGTTGTAGTCACAATAGCAATCTACCAAGTTCGGACATCCTTTAAGATCAAGTTCCGTAAGCGAATTGTAGTATGCCCATAACGACGTCAGATTGGGACAGTTAGATAGGTTTATTTCCTCGAGTTGGCCTGCGTGGCAGGTGATAGCATTAATACTCGGGCATACTGAGAAATCAAGTTCTTTAAAAAGGTTCTGCCCGGCGTCAAACCATTCAAGAGCAGGGCAGTCCGATAAATCTATTTCGGTTAATTGATTTTCGGCGCAGTCAATGTGCAAAATTGAAGCCCCTGAGATCAGGAGTTCCGTCAGCCTGTTTCCGTGAACACATACATATACCAGTGCATCGCATTCCGTTAAGTCAAGTACCCCGTATAAATTCATAGCAGCTGTTGTAAATTGAACTATCCTCATTTCGCCTTGATATTCATCAAATCCTATTCTGCTTTCTGCATTATTCGTCCATGTCTCCGGATTATTCACATCATAATCGGGAGAGAGTCTTTCTCCGTTCTTGATCCCACTAGGATCTGTTTGCTCAAGAAATGCAGCGGCTTTATTATAATCATTTTCATTGTATCCCTCTGGTACAGTCCAATCTGTTGCATTAACCGCATTTATTCTCGGTGCAACAGTAAACAGAAGAAGCAGGGCTATGAACGCGCTTAGGATCTTGTTTTTCATTTTCTTTCCTCCAGTTTCTTTTTCTTCGTGAAAGATGGCACACACAGGCCTTTCGAAATCATGCGTGATGCTCATCGTGCTTTATTTATATCACATCTATATTATATTGTCAAGAACTTTTTTCTTGAATTTGTTGCCATTTTGCTGTACAATACCAGCAAGCAGTGAAAGGAGCAATTAAGTTGTGCAGTATTCTACTGAAATAAATCCCTTTTTCGAAGCGTTCGTATATTTGACGCAGCGGTTTACGAAAAACAGAACGAGCGATAGAATAGCCGCAATTCAGCCAGCCAACTACAATATGAGCGATGACTATTGGGCGTATTTTGTTAGAATTGCAGATCTTGAACGCGAGCTGGATGCGACGTTTATTCCGGATGAGCTCATGTGTCATTATTTCAAACCTCTTGAGTTCCGAGAAGAACAGCCGGGGGAGTTTTCTCTTTCGCTTGGGTTCGCATTACTGACGCCACTTTTAGATTATTCAGGATCTCTCGATTTTGACGGATTATCAGCTTCATACAGCAATGCTCCGATTTCAATGATAATTTCAAGCCTTTACGATACGGTATCGAGAGAAAGCAACATTGAACCGACTGGCAAAAGCCCGGATCTCGGAAGTTTTATGGAACTTCTTGATAAAACATTTATCCATTCACAGGATAGATGGGATTTGCTGGATATAGCCACAAACCCGATGAAACACTTTGAAAAACTGCGTGGTTTAGTCGAGAGCATAACGGAATTCATTTCCGAACGCAGCAGAGGCTTTAATGAACTCATACATCAAGAACGTGAGTTGTTTTTAGCACGCAAAAACAGTTTGGAAGCAATCGGCATGCTAGGCATTGAGTTCAAGTCAAATGAGCTTGACCGATTCATTATCTATCCTTCTTTGTTCACATTCAACGGAGTATCATACATAGTCAATCACAACAAATCGAATCCGCTATTCTTGTTTCTCGGAATACTTGTCTACAGAGTAATTCTGTTTCGTTCCCAACAAAGCGAGATGAAGGTTTATGTGCATATGCTAAAGCTTCTCAGCGATGAAACCAGGCTGCAGGCCCTGCATCATATCAGAAATCACTATTCTTACGGACAAGAGCTCGCTGATTTGCTTCATTGCACGCGCAATACAATGTATTATCACCTAGAAAAGCTACTTTCGATCGGATTCGTTAACTGTCATGTAACCGAATACCGCATGCTCTACACCATGAACAAGAAGACCGTTTACGAAAAGCTGACCTCCCTGCGCGATTATCTGACCGACGGCTGGAAGCCCGGCGATCCCGACGACCACGATGAACCGGAGGAAGGGGAGGAATAAGCCGAAAACGCTCCGGGAACGGCCGAAAAGGCCGTTTTTTCATTGTCGGAGAGGCGTCGCCCGGCGCGTTTTCCGGGGGCGAAGCCGTGCAAAACAGGGGAAACTGTGGTATAATGACTCGAGACCGCTGCGCGGCCGCCGGGCCGTGCGAATGGAGAAAACCAATGGCAAACCTTTACGATTACCTTGCCTGGCGCGGCGACGTGCCCTTCGGCGTGGCCCCGTTCAACGAGATCGACGCGATGATCGCCGCGCGCCTCGCCTACCTGCCCTTCGAGGGCGTGATGGGGCAGAAGGCGTTCGTGCCCGTGCCCTTCGAGCAGGTCGCCTCAACGCTTCTCATCAAGCACGAAGCGGGGGCGCTCAAGCTGACGAAGAACCAGCTCAACCTCCTCAGCGCCATGCAGGGCGCGGAGCGCTTTAGGCCGCTGGAGTTCCTATACTACGTCAACGTTTTCGACGAGGAGAGCGAGACCCAGTTCGCGGCCGTCGCCTGCCGCGTCGCGCCGGAGCTTTATTTCCTCGCCTTCCGCGGCACCGACAACACGCTCGTGGGCTGGAAGGAGGACCTCAATATGAGCTTCGTCTCCCCCGTTCCCGCGCAGAAGCAGGCCGTGAAATACCTTGAGAACGCGGTGCGCATCGCGCTGCAGCTCGCGGACGGCGAAAAAGAAGTGCGCTTCATCGTGGGCGGCCACTCCAAGGGCGGCAACCTCGCGGTCTATTCGGCGGCGTTCGCATCCGAAGGCGTGCAGGACCTGATCGAGCGCGTCTACAATTTCGACGGGCCGGGCTTTGACGGGAGCGTCATCTCCGCCCCCGGCTACAGGCGCATCTCGCCCAAGCTCAGCACGCTCGTGCCCCAGTCCTCGGTCGTCGGCATGCTGCTCGAGCACGAGGAGAAATACACGATCGTCAAGAGCAGGGGGCAGAACCTCCGCCAGCACGACACGGCCTCGTGGGAGCTCGACCGCAGCGGCTTTATACAGGTCGAGTCGGTCACGAACGCGAGCCGCTTCGTGGACTACACGCTCAAGGGCTGGATGACCGAGCTGCCGCCCGACCGCCGCGAGAAGTTCTGCGACGCGGTCTATCAGATCCTCAAGGATACCGACGCGAGCACGCTGCGCGATATCGGGCGCAACAAGTATTCGAGCCTGAGGAAGATCATCCTCTCGATCCGCAGCCTCGACGAGCAGACCCGGCAGGACATAAACTACTGCCTGCGCCTTCTGCTAAAGAGCGCAAAGCTCGGCATGGTGCGCATGGTGCAGGAGAAATAAGCTAATTTCGCCTGCGGCGAGCTAAATCGGGCATTGCCCGGCTAAATTTGCTTCGCAAGCTGAATCCGGCTTCGCCGGGCTGCGGGCGAATGCGGTCGATCCCGCCCATTTCATGCACTTGACAGAGAATGACCCACTATGACGCTTTCCGACCGAGAAAGCTGTCACGGTGGGTCAGTTTTTTATGCAGCTTTATGCTGCGCCTCCGTAAACGGCGCATCCGTATAAGGATACGCCGAAGCGGGGCGTTTTTCGGAGCCGGGATCAGAAATCGAGATCCCCGGGAAGTATGCGGTAATCGATGATGACGCCGCCGGCGTTGGCGAGCTTCCAGTCCGCGCCGTAGGTCATGGCCTTGATCACGACGTCGCCGGCCTCGTCAAGGCCATAGTCGATGCGGAGCACGCCGTCGGTGAGATAGTGAAGGGTCGAATAGGTGTGCTCGGAAGGCCAAACTTCAAACACATGGGGGTTTTCGGGAAGCTTTTGCCTTTCGATTATTGCTCTGTAATGCAGCGGGAACGAGGGATCCACTTCTCCGATCGACTCGATCGGATCGCCTATCTCGAGCGAAGCGAAAGCTTCATGTTCGAGGGGCGTGCAGACAAACACCGGATAACCCGCATAACCTCGGAAATCATTATGATCATCGTAGAAAATGAAGATCCTGGTATCGTTTTCGGTATCCATCATATAGTAGAAGCAGCTTTCATCCCTTATCCGCTTTGCATTTTCGGCTTCCGGGAAATAGTGCAGAAAGCCCGTCGGACCGGCGCCGCCGCCGCCCGACAAAGCGTCGCAGGCCCAGTAACCATCGGAATCGTAGGAGCCGAAGAAACCGTTTTTCAGCATTGAAAGCAGTTCCTCATACGAATAATACGGTATGTCGAGCGGTTCGAGCGTCGGCTCCGGCTCGGGGGTCGCTGTCGGAACAGGCGTTTCGGTCGGGACGGGCGTCTCTGTCGGAGCGGGCGTTTCTTCGGGCGCTGGGGTGATGACCGGCCCTATCGGCACGGGGCTCTTGCCCCCTATGTGCAGGAGCGCGATCAGGCCAATCGCCAGAGCGACCGCCGCAGCAAGCGCGGCGCAGACGATCAGGGTCCTTCCGACTCCGGCGGGTTTTTTGCCGTCCCCGAGGTCCGCATTGGCCGCGGTCGCCCTACCTGCGGAGGAGCGCGCCTTCATTCGGGCAAGGCAGCCTTCGATAAGGTCATCATCTATGTGCGCTATGGCGTCGAACATTTCAGTGCCCGTCATTTTCGCATTCCTCCTTCAAATATTCTCCGAGCCGCTTCACCGTCTTTGAAAGGCGGCTGCGGACCTGGTTCTCGCCCATGCCGTGAGCCATGGCGATCTGTGAAAAGCTTTGCAAAAGATAGTACCTGCTGATAAAGATATCGGATTCCGTTTCCGTGCGCTGCCTGAGGAAGCGGCTTATAAGCGCGGAAAGCCGCTCGACGGTAAGCTCCGTCCCCTTCGGAATGAGGCCCTGAAGCTCGCCGAAAACGCATTCCTCCCTGCTGATTATCGAATCGCAGGGGACGGACAGCGCGCTTGCGATAAGCTCCGCGGTCTTAAGATCGGGGCGCCTTAAGCCCTGCTCCCATTTCGAAACAAGGTGCCGCGAAACGAAAAGCTTATCCGCAAGCTCCTGCTGCGTCAAGCCCGCCGCCGTCCGCGCCGCGGCTATCCTGCTGCCGATCTCCATAGGGCATACCTCCGTCAAGTTTGATTCAGATTTTTTATATCATGCCCGCGCCCGCAGTTCAAGAGACAGTTTGCACCCCTCCCCGAGCGGCCTTCCGAATATGATGAAGCGGACCCTTCGCGCCCCGAAAAGCGCCTGCCCCGCCCCCTAAAAAATATATTATCGCCCCTCCCCGTGCGCATTTTTGAACACCCTTTCCTGCGGTCTTCACGGGGCGTTTTCAGGACGGTTTTTGAAGTTATCCGCAACTCTTACGACGCTGTTTTTCAAAAAACCCGCGTTTATGCCCTTTTCTTTGTGGAAAACCCTGTGGATAATGTGGATAAGTCTGTTGATAAGGGGCGGTTTTCCCGCAAAACGGGCGGCAGCAAAATGCCGCAGTCCGAATAATTGCACAGCCCCCGGGGGCTTGACAAGCTTTTTTTCAAGGCCCTTGGGGATTCTTTTCCCGGCCCCGAACGGGCGGCGGCGGGAGCGGCCCTCCGGCCGTGCTTCGGCCGCGCCGGCGCTCAATATATTGTCGTGTTTTGTTGACATCCGCCCCCGATTGCGATATTATTTTTAGCCGGAGATCGGTGCAAAGGCTCGTTTTCGCAGGGAAATGCGGCGGCTCCAAAACTCAGGAAGGGGTTACAGTATGAAACTCATCTACAACGTCAAGGATAAGCCTCGGTTCGGGCAGTGCCTGGTCTTCGCTTTCCAGCAGCTTCTCGCCATCATGGCCGCGACCATCGCCGTTCCCGCGATCGTCGGCAACGGCATGACCGCATCGGCCGCCCTGTTCGGCGCGGGCGTCGGCACCATCGTCTACCAGCTCTTCACCATGTTCCGGAGCCCCGTGTTCCTCGGCTCCTCCTTCGCGTTCCTCGGCTCCATGTTCGCGGCCTTCGGCGGCGCGGCGTCCATGGAGATCGGCTATGCCGGCCTCATCATCGGCGCGGCCTTCGCGGCGCTCGTCTACGTCGTGATCGCGATCATCGTCAAGTGCGTGGGCGTCAACTGGATCGGCAAGCTCATGCCGGCGGTCGTCATCGGGCCCACCGTTGCGATCATCGGTCTGTCCCTCGCAGGCAACGCGGTCGGCGATATGATGAAGGGCGACGTCGGCCCCATCGTCGACGGTGTGCTCCAGCCCGTCGCTTCCCCGTTCATCGCGCTGATCTGCGCGCTCGTGACGCTGTTCGTGGTCATCATCTGCTCCACCTACGGCGGCAAGCGCATCCGCCTGATCCCGTTCATCATCGGCATCCTCGCGGGCTACGTCGTGGCGCTCGTGTTCACCCTGATCGGCAACGCTTCGAATATCGACGCCCTCAAGATCATCGACTTCACGCCCTTCAAGAACCTCTTCAGCGAGGGCGTTTCGCTCCGTACCTTCCTCTCCGTGCCCGAGTTCTCCTTCCTCAAGGCGATCAAGGGGCTTAAGGAGATCAACGCCGGCTATATCGGCACCATCGCGGTCGGCTACGTGCCCGTCGCTTTCGTAGTGTTCGCCGAGCATATCGCGGACCATAAAAACCTCTCCACCATCATAGAGAAGGATCTGCTCACCGATCCCGGCCTCTCCCGCACGCTCCTCGGCGACGGTATCGGCTCCTTCGTGGGCGCGATCTTCGGCGGCTGCCCCAACACCACCTACGGTGAGTCCATCGGCTGCGTAGCGATCACCCGCAACGCCTCCGTCATCTCCATCACCGGCGCCGCGCTGCTCGCCCTGATCTTCGCGTTCATCGCGCCGTTCGTGGCGTTCCTCGATTCGATCCCCGCCTGCGTCATGGGCGGCGTCTGCATGACCCTCTACGGCTTCATCGCGGTCTCCGGTCTCAAGATGCTGCAGCCCGTGGACCTCAACGAGAACCGCAACCTCTTCGTCGCGTCGGTCATCCTGATCGCGGGCGTCGGCGGCCTCGTGCTGAACTTCAGCCTCGGCAACGGCCAGACCATCACCGTCACCTCGATCGCCTGCGCGCTGATCCTGGGCATCATCACCAACCTCATCCTCTCCAAGAAGCAGAAGGGCGACGAGGACGAGCCCCAGCAGCTTATCAAATAAGCCGAAAGCTATCGTATAAAAATGACCTGAGAAGGGATCGAATGCCTTTCTCAGGTCTCTTTTTATTGTTTTTGGTGCCCGCCGTTTTCACGTGGCCGTCTTTTTTAGAACTCGGAATAGTCGAAGTCCAGGTATTCCTTCTCCCAGCCCTCCGTATACCGCCAGCAGCGGATCACCTTGTCGTCCGTCCGGAGCTCATCGAAGGCATAGGACCAAATGGGCTCGAAGGAGCGGTCGTCCGCGACGTAATCGGGATGCGGATGATCCTTTGAATAGTTGGAGGTGATCGTGTAGCGCTCCGGGGCGTAGCCGTTCTCCTCGCGCTGAGCGTCGTCCATCATGAAATAGGCGAGCGAATCCTGATCGCTGAGCACGAAGGTCGGGTCGATATGATAGTATCGGTCGTTGATGCGGACGTAGCTCCATTCGTGGTCCCCGCCCATCATCGTGGTCGCCTCCACGCCCGCCTGCATCAGCAGGTAGGAGTACGCCGGCGCGAGCTCGCCGCAGATGCCCATCCCGGTCTGGAAAACGCGGTAGGTACAGGTGTAGTTCACCGGCTCCTCATACATCCGATAAAAGGTATCCCAGTCGTACCGGTAATGATCGGAGAAGTAGATATACAGCGCCAGGCATTTTTCAACGTCCGTATAGCCGGGCCCGAACGTTTCGTTGAGGATCCCCTCGATCTGCTGCGCGAATTCCCGGATCCGCTCGGCGGCCTCCTCGGGCGGAACGCGCCAGGTAAAGCTCGCAACGCCGTCGACCACGGAATGGCTCCTGTCGTACGCGTAGTCGATCACCTCCGGGAGCACCGGGAAGCAATGCTTCGGGAACTGCCCCATGACCCAGTCGTAGGTATGCTGATCGGGGCAGGCAAAGGTATCCTCGCCCGCCATGACGGCGTTGACGAGGTTGGTCCAGGTCTTGCACATGGTCTCGCCGAAGACCTCCTCCATAAAGACCGAATAGACCACGGGCTTGAACACGTAGCTCGTCGGCTCCTCCGTCGGCTCCGGGGTCGGGATCTCCCTGCCCAGGTATTCGAACAGGTCGAAGCTGCCCGCGTCCTCCTCGACGTCGAGCGCGGGGACGTATTCCTTCATCCTCGTAAGGCCGCTCGCCTTGTCGACAAAGAACCTTACGATCGCGCCGGTATAGCTGCGGAACGCGAGCTGATGCTCCGTATCCGTCTCCTCGCCCACGGTCAGCTCGGCGCCGTATTCGCCCTGGCCCGGCCTCCAGCCGTACTCGAGCTGGCAGTAGGTGCTGACGCCCTCATACGCCATGTCCGCGGTGACCTCGGGCGCGGCCGAGGGGGCCTCCGTCGCTTCCGCGGTGGGCTCGGGAGCCGCGGTCTCGGGCGGCTGGGTGTTATCGGGAACGTCGTTTTTTGAAGCGCAGCCCTGAAGCATCGTAAAGAGCATGAGCAGCGCGATGATCATCGCAAATAATCTTTTCATTTATTTGATATCTCTCCTTTAAAAGCGACAGTAAAATTTATTATACCACGCTTTCTGCGCCGTTTTCAAGACGGGCCGCTTTAAAAGGCCTTCACCGTTCCTCGCCCCGATGCATAACATGGCAGAAAAAGCGTTTTTCGGAGGACGGGACCGGTGGAGAAGCATGAGGAGAGTTTCAGGCCGCTGTGGGCGCTGCGCCCGGGCGAGGAGGCCGTTATCGCCGCCGTCATCGACGGGGGCGGCCCCGAAAGCCCCTTCGGCAGGCTCGCGCAGCTCGGGTATTTCCCCGGGGAAAGGGTCAAAAAGGTGCTTGAGAGCCCGCTCGGGGACCCCTCGGCCTACCTCGTGCGCGGCACCGTGACGGCGATCCGCAGGCAGGACGCGCGGTTCGTGATAGTCGGGCCGTTCGACCCGGAAACGGAGGCCGACCTATGACGATAAAGCACCGCAGGACCGAGGAGGAGCGCGTCATCGCGCTCGCGGGGAACCCGAACGTGGGCAAGAGCACGATCTTCAACGCGCTGACCGGGCTCCGCCAGCACACCGGCAACTGGTCGGGTAAGACGGTGGAGCTCGCCGAGGGGAGGCTGCGCGGCGGCGGGGCAAGGCTCGCGGATCTGCCGGGCTGCTATTCGCTCGATCCGCGCTCGCCCGAGGAGGCGGCCGCAAGGGATTTTCTTACAGAAAGCGCGCCCTCAGCCGTCATCGTCGCGGCCGACGCCGCCTGCCTTGAAAGGAGCCTCGCGCTCGTTATCGAGGTCCTTGCCCTGACCGGCAGCGCGGTGCTCGCCGTCAACCTGATCGACGAGGCGGAGCGCAAGGGGCTTCGGATCGATACGGAACTGCTCTCAAAGCGCCTCGGGATCCCCGTCGTGCCCTGCGCCGCGCGCAGCGGGAGGGGGCTCGACAGGCTCATCGCCGCCGCGAAGGAGGCCGCGCAAAACGGGCCTCTCCCGCCGAGGGAGGAATATCTGCCCCTGCTCTCCCCGCCCGGGGCCTCGCCGGAAGCCGCGCGGGAAACGGCCGAAGCAAGGCTTCGGGAATGCTCGCGCCTGCTCGGGGGCGTGATAGGGCGGGAGGAGCGGCCGGCCCCGGTCACGGAAAAGCTCGACCGCGTCGCCGTCGGGCGGTACACGGCGTTCCCGATCATGTTCCTGCTGCTGCTCGGCGTGTTCTTCATCACCGTGCGTGGGGCGAACTGGCCCTCCGTGCTGCTCGCCCGGGCGTTTACAAGGCTTGAAACGCTGCTGCTTGCGCTCCTTACCCGCATGAGGGTCGCGAAATGGCTGACCGAGGCGCTCGTCTTCGGCATGTTCCGCACTGCGGCTTGGGTCGTGGCGGTCATGCTGCCGCCGACGGCGATCTTCTTCCCGCTGTTCACGCTGCTGGAGGACCTCGGCTACCTGCCCCGCGCGGCGTTCTGCCTGGACCGCTGCTTCCGCGCCTGCGGCGGCTGCGGGATGCAGGCGCTCACGCTCTCGATGGGCTTCGGGTGCAACGCGGCGGGCGTGGCCTCCTGCCGGATTATCCCGAACCGGAACGAGCGGCTCAAGGCGATCTTGACCAACGGCCTCGTGCCCTGCAACGGCCGCTTCCCGCTGATCATCGCGCTCTCGACGCTGTTCCTCGCCTCCGGGGCCGCCGGCGCCGCCCTGCTGACGGCGGGGTTCACGTTCCTCGCCGTGCTCGCGTCGCTCGGTATGACGCTTGTCCTTTCAAAGACGCTGCTGCCGGGCAAGGGCTCGGCGTTCCTGATGGAGCTGCCGCCCTACCGCCTGCCGAAGGCCGGGGAGGTGCTTATCCGCAGCGTGTTCGACCGCACGCTGCGCATGCTCGGCCGCGCGGCCGCCGTCGCCGCCCCCGCGGGACTCGTGATCCACGCCCTTGCGCATATCCCGGTAGGGGACGGGTCGCTGCTCTCGGCACTGCCGGCATTTCTCGAGCCCTTCGCGCGCCTTATCGGGCTGGACGGCGCGATCCTCGCGGGCTTCATCCTCGGCTTCCCCGCGAACGAGATCGTGCTGCCGATCGTGCTGCTGATCTACACCTCGTCCGGGAGCCTGACGGAGCTCGGCTCGTATGCCGAGACCGCTGCGATCCTCAGGGCGAACGGCTGGACGGCCATGACCGCGCTCTCGGCGATCCTTTTCTCGCTGTTCCACTGGCCCTGCTCGACAACGCTGTTGACGATACGCCGGGAGGCCGGAGCGAACTGGGCGCTGCTGGCGGCGGCGCTGCCGACCGCGCTGGGAATAGTGCTGCTGCTGATAATAAACGCCGTTTACAGACTTTTTGCATAAAAATGCCCCCGTTACAGGGGGCATACTTGCTTATTATTTCTGGTTTTCGCTTATGTTTGCTTTGGAAGTGTTTACGGATGAGATCAACATCCGACGTATGGACCCGCATTGGCTTCGAAGCGATCTATACTGTTCGTCAGGCAAACAATCAGTCCTGTTCAGTAATTCCAGCCAGTATTCGGACTCATAGCATTCCTTTAATGCGATCTGCATTTTTGCTATAAAATCGGCAGTACTCTGAGCGTATTTGGATTCGAAAATATTAGCTCCTATAGAAGTGCCCGAGCGGATCAACTGATTTGTCAAAACGGACTCTCGTTTTGCTTCCTTAATGCCTTTACAGGTCTTAACTATTTCAACCGCAAAATCCTTTGCTTTGTCAAGCATAATGCTGTCCGCCATTAGCTTTGCCGCCCTTTCGTTTCCGACTAAAGAAGCTAAATTGCCGCTTCGCGTCAGCTTTTATCAGCTAAATTGGCGCAATGCGCCAGCTAAATTGACGCTTTGCGTCAGCTAAATTGAAAATCATAGATTTTCAGCTAAATTAAATTCGCCCTTCAGCTCGCCGCAGCGAATTTAGCTTGCCGCAGGCAAATTTAGCTTGCGTCAGCAAATTTAGCTCGCCGCAGGCGAATTTAGCAGCGGCGCGCTTCGTTATCGAAGCGCGCCGCTTATTGTTGTTACTTCGCGTACTCGGTCGCTCTGGTCTCGCGGATGACGTTGACCTTGATCTGGCCGGGATACTCGAGTTCGGTCTCGATGCGCTTGACGATGTCCTTCGCGATGACGATGATGTCGGTATCGGAGACCGTGTCGCTCTTGACCATGATGCGGACCTCGCGGCCGGCCTGGATCGCGAAGCTCTTGTCGACGCCCTCGAAGGAATTGGCGATCTCCTCGAGCTTTTCAAGGCGCTTGATGTAGTTCTCGAGCGTCTCGCGCCTTGCGCCGGGACGGGCTGCCGAGATGGCGTCCGCCGCCTGCACGAGCACGGCCTCGACCGTGCCTGGGTCGACGTCGCCGTGATGGGCGAGGATGCAGTGGACGACCTGGTTGTTCTCGCGGTACTTCTTGGCGAGATCGGCGCCGATCTGGTTGTGGGTGCCCTCGACCTCGTGGTCGACGGCCTTGCCGATATCGTGGAGCAGGCCCGCGCGCTTGGCGAGCTGGACGTTGACGCCGAGCTCGGTGGCCATCAGGCCGCAGAGATGCGCGACCTCGATGGAGTGCTTGAGCACGTTCTGGCCGTAGCTGGTGCGGAAGCGCAGGCGGCCCAGAAGCTTGATCAGCTCGTGATGCAGGCCGTGCACGCCCACCTCGAAGACCGCCTGTTCGCCGGCCTCGCGGATCTGATTGTCGACCTCCTTGCGGGCCTTTTCGACCATCTCCTCGATGCGGGCGGGATGGATGCGGCCGTCGATGATCAGCTTTTCGAGGGCGATGCGGGCGACCTCCCTGCGGACGGGATCGAAGCCGGAAAGGATGACCGAATCGGGCGTATCGTCGATGATCAGCTCAACGCCGGTCGCGGTCTCGAAGGTGCGGATGTTCCTGCCCTCGCGGCCGATGATGCGGCCCTTCATTTCGTCGTTGGGCAGGGGTACTGCGGAGATAGCCACCTCGGCGACGTGGTCGGCGGCGCAGCGCTGGATCGCCATCGAGATGATGTTCGTCGCGCGGCGGTCGGCCTCCGCCTTGGTCTTGGCCTCGATATCGCGGATGATCAGCGCGGCGTCGTGCCTCGCGTCCTTCTCGACGTTTGCGAGCAGAACGCCCTTTGCTTCCTCCTGACTCATCCCCGCGACGCGCTCGAGCTCCTGCTTCTGTTCTTCATAGAGCTTGTCGATCGAGGCTTCCTTGGCGTCGATGTTCTTGATGCGCTTGTTAAGCTGCTGTTCGCGCTGTTCAAGACCGTCCTGCTTCTTGTCGAAGCTCTCCTCGCGCTGCTGGAGCCTGCGCTCCGCGCGCTGGAGCTCGTTTCTTCGTTCCTTGTTTTCCCTCTCGTTTTCGTTCTTCAGGCGATAGACTTCTTCCTTCGCTTCGAGGATCGTTTCCTTCTTGAGGGTTTCGGCTCGCGTCTGGGCGTCGTCGATCATCTTCTTGACCATTTCGTCCGCCTTGGCGACCTTTGATTCTGCATTTTTCCTGTCTACCAAATAGGTTCCGAGGGCCCCGCCGACGGCGCCGAGAGCAAGTCCGGCGACCGGCAGGATAATATGTAGAGTATCCAAGGACACAGAATTCACCTCCTGTTATATATTTAATGCACCGCTCCTCCGCCCTCACCGGCACAGCAAACCCGGCTACAGCTTCGGCAGCATACAGGCATTCAGTTTATTATAGACCTCGACACAGTAAAAGTCAACGAAATAATTGCCAAAAGCAAGGAAAACTCGGTATATCTTTCTTTTTGCAGGGAAAACGGGCCGGACGGGTGCACCAATGGGGACGGTTCTCTTTGGTGCAGGGCGGGCTAAAACCAACTTCATGCTGCATATTGCACCAAAGAGAACCGTCCCCATTGGTGCAGAGCGCTGCGCACAAAACAAAAAGCGGGGCTCTCCCCGCCTTTAAAATATGCTGTTCGATCAGTCGCCGTCCGGATCGCCGATACGGACGAGTATGCTGTCCTTATTAAGCTGAGTGCCGTAGACGTCGAAGGTATCGGAGCCCTCCTCGATGAAGCGCAGCCTGCCGTCGGCCTCAAGCTCGAAGATCCAGGTATAGTAGCCCTCGACCTTCATCTGATCGCCCTCCATGACGGCTTTCTGCCTGTTCGAAACGGCTGTGATGCGGTTCCCCTCGACCGTCAGCTCGCCGACCCTAAGCCAGGAGGAATCGGTAAAAGGCTTGCCGAATTTGAAGCTGCCGTTTTCAAAATCGAAGCTGAGCGCAGTCCACTCCGGGAAGGTCCTCTCCCCGTCCGCGCCGAGCACGCAGTATTTTCCGGATACGGGCGCTGCGGGCTCCTTCGGCGCCGCGCAGCCGGCTGTAAAGAATACGGCGATCAGCAGCATGCAGAGGATGCATTTCGCTCCGCCGCCTTTAGGACCGCGGCCGGCCGTTTTTCCTGTTGATGACATAATATGTGCCTCCTTTTGCTGTTTTTCGATCGGGCCGAGGCCCGATATACGCTTGCCTTGCTCTTATTATACGGCGGTATATTTTTTTGTCAACAAAAAAACGGCGGTGCCTCCTTCGAAACGCCGCCGCTTTCCCGTCAGTTTTTCGCTCTCGAGAGCTGCTGCTTCTCCTTTTCCTTCTCCTTCTCGAACTGGAGGGTATAGAGCGCGTAGTATTTGCCGCGCTTCGCGAGCAGCTCGTGGTGGCTGCCCTGCTCCACGATCTCGCCCTTGGAGAGCACGATGATATTGTCCGCATGCTGTATGGTCGAGAGCCGGTGGGCGACGATCAGCATCGTGCCGATATTCATCATCTTCTCGAGCGAATCCTGGATCAGCACCTCGGTCTCGGTGTCGATATTCGCGGTCGCCTCGTCGAGGATCATGACCTCCGGGCGGTGGATCAGCGTGCGCGCAAAGCTCAGAAGCTGCCTCTGGCCGGCGGAGAAATTGTTGCCGCGCTCGCGCACGATCTCGTCCAGCCCGTTCTCGAGGCGGTCGATGAAGTGGTCGGCGTTGACGTAGCGGCAGGCTTCCATGACCTCCTCGTCCGAAACGCCGTCCTTATCGAGCAGGATATTGCTCCTGATCGTGCCGGAGAAGAGGAACACGTCCTGCAGCATCTGGCCGAAATGCTTCCTCAGCGACTGCGCCTTGATCTTGCGGATATCGATCCCGTCGATAAGGATCTCGCCCTTCTGGAACTCGTAGTTGCGGCAGATCAGCGAAAGGATCGTCGCCTTGCCGCTGCCGGTCGCGCCGACGAAGGCGACGGTCTGGTCGGGCATGACGTGGAACGAAACGCCCTTGAGCACCCACTCGTCGGGGATGTAGCTGAACCACACGTCGCGGAACTCGATCTCGCCGCGGACGGTGTCGAGCTCGATCGCGTCGGGCGCGTCGGTGAGCGCGGGCTCGATATCCATGATCGTAAAGACCTTCTCGGCCGAGGCGAAGGCGCTCTGCAGCCAGTTGAACTGCTCGGCAAGCTCCTGGATCGGGCGGAAGAACTTATTGATGTACATATAGAAGCTGACGATCGTGCTGGCCTTGAGCGTCTGCCCCAGGAAGCTCGTGCCGTCCAGATACCCCTTGCCGCCGAGGTAGAACAGGGCGAGCACGGAGCTGATATAGAGCATGTAGACGAGCGGACGGAAGATGCCGAACACGGTTATCTGCTCGCGCTTGGCCTTGCCGAGGCCGCGGCTCTTCTCGGAGAAGTCGCGCAGCTTCTCGCCCTCGCGGTTGAAGATCTGCGTGATCTTGATGCCGGAGAGGTTCTCGGAAAGATAGGTGTTTATATCGGTCGTCCTGTCCTTGACCTTGCGGTAGGCGCGGCGGGCGAATTTGCGGAAGATGACGGTGAAGAGCACCACGAAGGGCACGAAGCAGAGCACCATCAGCGTCAGCTCGTAGTTGAGGGCGAGCATCGCGGCGAGCACGCCGACGATGACGAACATGTTTTTCACGAGGTTGACGAGCAGCGTCGTGAACATCAGCGAGATCGCGTTGGTGTCGTTCGTGGTCCTCGTGACGAGCTTGCCGACGGGGATAGAGTTCATCTGCTCGTGGGAGAGGGACTCGATATGCGTGAACAGATCCTCGCGCATGCCGGAGATGATCTTCTGCCCGACCCGCTGCAGCGTGACGGCCTGCACGTAGGTGCAGATCATCGAAACGATCAGGATGCTCGCGTAGATCGCGACCAGGCGGAACAGCGGCGGCAGCTCGAACTCGCCCTTGATCAGCTCGGTGATGCGGCCGATGATCATCGGGGAGGCGATATCGTACGCGATGCCGACCAGCACTATGAAGCCGACGAAGATGAAGCTGCCGGCATAGGGCTTGGCGTAGCGGAGCAGGCGGCGGACGATCTCGCCGTCCTTCATATGGCGGTCGAAGCCGATGGCCTGCTTCTTGTCCTTGATGGAGGCGTAGGCGATGATGAGGACTATCGAGATGACGCCGATGATGGCGCCGCCGAGGAGGATGGGATAATAGTCGTGCATTGCTTTCACCTCCCTCATTTCGCGGCCTCTTCTTCGAGGCGCTGCAGTTCGACCATCCGGGCGTATTCGGGGCAGGAGACGAGCAGCTCGTCGTGCGAGCCGACGGCCGTGACCCTTCCGTCCTCAACGAAGACGATCTTGTCGAGATCCTTTATGGTGGAGATGCGGTGCGCGATCAGGATCGTGGTCTTGCCCGCCCTGCTCTCGCGCAGGTTCTTCAATATGACCTTTTCGGTGTCGGTATCGACCGCGGAGACCGAGTCGTCGAGGATCAGGATCGGCGCGTTCTTCATCAGCGCGCGGGCGATCGAGATGCGCTGCTTCTGCCCGCCCGAGACCGTGACGCCCCTCTCGCCGAGGATCGTCTCGTATTTTTCCTTGAACTCCGCGATATTGTCGTGCACGTCGGCGAGCCATGCCGAATGCTCCACGGCGGCCTCGTCCTTATCGTCGAACGCGAAATTGATGTTGTTTGAGATCGTGTCGCTGAACAGGAAATTATCCTGCGGCACGTAGGCGCAGCCCTCGCGCACCGAGCGGATCATGACGGAATTGACGTCCCTGCCGTCGATGAACAGCGTGCCGTCGGGCACGTTGTAGGTGCGCAGGATCAGGTCCACGAGCGTTGTCTTGCCCGCGCCGGTCTTGCCCACCAGGCCCACGCTCTCGCCCGCGTTGATTTTGAACGAAACGTGCTCGAGCGCGTCGAACTCGCCGTCGGGGTAGCGGAAGGTGAGGTCGCGGAACTCGATATCGCCCTTCACCTCGCCGATGTCCTCCGCGCCCTCGCGGTCGTGAACGGTGATCTCGGCCTCAAGCAGCTCGGAAACGCGTTTCATTGAGGCCTTGCCGCGGGCGCTCTTCTCTATCAGCATCGAGACGGCCATGACGGGCCAGACGACGGAGGTGAAATAGCCGATGTATTCGACCAGGCGGCCCGCGCTGAACGTGCCCTTATACACAAGATAGCCGCCGTAGCCGAGGATGACGCAGATGACGGTCTCGACGAGTGTGACGATCAGCACGTGCATCAGGGTGGAGATCTTGGTGTAGTCGATGTTCATGTTCTCGTTCTCGACGTTGAGCTTGCGGAACGCGAGCAGCTGCTTGAGCTCCTTGACGAACGCCTTTATGACCGCGTAGCCCGAGAAGCTCTCCTGCGCGAAATCGGAGAGGTTGGAGAACGCCTGCTGGCGGCGCTCCCACTGCTTCATCATGGCCTTGCCCATGAAGGTGCCGATCATCAGTATCAAAAAGAGCGGGATCAGCGTCAGCAGCGTCAGCCCCACGTCCATGCGCCACATATTGTAGAAGCCGAGGATGCCGAGGAACAGCGCGTCGAAGAACATCAGCAGGCCGTCGCCGAAGCATTCCTGGATGGTGTCGAGGTCGTTGGTGAACAGACTCATCAGGTTGCCGACCTTGTTGACCTGATAATAATCGCGCGAAAGGTCCTTGCAGTGGTCGAACATCTTTATGCGGATATCCGTCTCCACGCGGATCGCGGAGCCGAAGAAGCAGACGCGCCATAAAAAGCGCCCGATGACCATGACCACGATTATGCCGACGATGGGCAGGCAGATCTTATCGAGCAGGAAATCGAGCCCGAACGCCATGCGCACGCCGTGATAATCGACGAAGCCGGTGTTGAGGCCGTCGATCAGCATGCCGTACAGGTTGGGGATGATGAGCTGGAAATAGTCTACCAGGATCAGTGCGATCGCGCCGAGCATGAGCAGCGGTGCATACTTTAGATAGTAGCGGTTGATGTGTTTTCCGAATATCAAACGATTCTCCTTCCGCCGCCGGCGCCGGAGGCAACACTGCTCTCTCCCTGCGCGTCGGCCGGACCTTCATATTAGTAATATCATTATAATTCCATTATAAAAAATGTCAAGAGAAAGAAAGAGGCGGAAAGCCCGCGTCAAAAAAACAAAACCGCGCCCCTTGGTGAACGGACGCGGTTCTTATTCAGTATTTCTTTTTCGGGAGCAGTTCCTTTCTTATATAGCGGAATGTCTTTTTCTCGCCCTCGTCGCGCAGCATGACGAGCAGCCTTTCGAGCAGCCTCGCGGTCTCGGGGTGCATGCGGTCCTTGGCCTTGCCGCGGATGAAGTATTCGTAGGCCGAGGCGTCGGTATAGTCCCTGCCCTTATAGGTCTTCGAGGCGCCGACGCGGTCGCAGAACATCTCCACCACGAACACGAGCGGCATCTTGACCGGGCTCATCGCCTTCGTGACCGGATCATAATCGGTCCAGTACTCGAAATGATGGCGGTTGCGCCCCTTGTGGTGCATCCAGGCGAGGGAATAGCCGTAGTCGGCGCGCTCGAGCTCGTTCGGGCTGCGCGTGCCGGCGAAATGCTTCATGCTGGGGATGAACTCCTGCGGGGAGAGCTTGGACACGTCGTGCCAGAAGCCGCGCCAGGGTATGCCCGCGCGCACGCAGTGCACGAACACGGCGCTGCGGTGCTTCGTTACAACACTCAGGTGCTTGAAGGGATGGGCTCTCCGCTTCTCCCCCGCCGTTTCCGGGCTGTTTTCTATTTTGCTTGCTGTGTTTTCCATACTTTTATTATATCTGCGTCATTCCCCCGGGGTCTCGGCCGGGGGCGCGCCGCCTTACGCGCGCGTTGATCCTGTTCGCCGCGAGCCGATAGAGCACCGCCGTGACCGGCACGCTGAGCAGCAGGCCCGTCACGCCGAACAGCCCTCCTCCGACGATGACGCCGAGCAGCACCCACGCGCCCGAAAGCCCGACCGCGGGGCCTACGAGCCGCGGGCTGATGAAGCTGTTCTCGAGCTGCTGGAGCACGAGTATCAGCGCCGCGAAGCGGAGCGCAAGGCCCGGCCCGCCCGAAACGAGAATGATCAGCGCCCCGGCGAGCGTGCTCAGCCACGGCCCGAGGATCGGTATCAGCGCGAAGACCGCCGTCAGCAGCGAGATCAGCTCGGGGTACGGCATTTTAAACAGCCTCATCCCGAGCCAGCAGCCCGCGCCGAGCGCGATGCAGCTTATAAGCTGCCCCGAGAGGTACCCGCGGAAGGTGCGGTTTAAAAAGGAGCAGAGCCCGAGCAGCCGCCCGGAGTTTCTTTCGCCCAGCAATGCACGCAATGTGCGGCGCGCATGGGCGAGCAGCCTGTTCTTGTCGATCAGAAGATAGACGCTCAGCGTCGCCGCAAGGAAGGCGTCCGCTATGAATCCGAACGCCGCGGCCGCGTGCTCATAGAGCTTCGGCAGCGCCGACAGCGCTTTCTCCCCCAGCCTTTCGGCCAGCGCGCCCACGAGCTCGGCGGCCTTCTGCGCCGCCTGATGCGCCGCTTCGCCCGGGTAGACCCTCGCAAGCAGCCCGGGGATGCGTTCCGAGCAGGCGCCCATGAATTCGCCGAGGTTGGATATAAGGGCCGAAGCGCCCTCGATCGCCCTCGGTACGGCGAGCAGCAGCACGAGCGCGAGCACGCCGAGCACAAGAGAATACGCGGCGGCGGCCGAGATCAGTGCGGCGGCGCGGCGGCGCTTCATGCGCCCGAGGACTTTGTTTTCGAAGAATCCCGCGGGGATGCCGACGGCGTAGGCGAGCGCGATCCCGATAAACACGGGGCGGAGCACGCGCAGCACGCGTCCGAGCGCCCTTGCCGCCGGGCCGATGTTTTCGATGAGCTCGTAGAACAGCACGCCCGCGCAGACGGCGAGCACGGGCAGCGCGGCTTTTTCTGTCAGTTCCCGAAGAGCGGGCTTACGCAAAGAACAAGGGCTCCTCCCCGGAGGGAAGGCCCTCCAAAGTTCATTCGTCGGTGCTCTTCGGTTCGCCCTCGGCCAGCTGAGAAAGCTTTTTCTCGATATAGGCCGTTATCGCTTCCTCGGCCATAAGGTTCTTGCCGCCGCGCATGACCGCGAAATCGGCGCGGTCGATGTATTTGCTGATGTATTTGTCGTACATCGGCTTGACCGTTTCGCGATACTGGTTGGCGATGCTCTCAAGGCTCCTGCCGCGCTTCTTCATATCGCGGTCGATCCTGCGCAGCAGGCAGATATCGGTATCCACACGCATATAGACCTTGATATCCATCAGCTCGAGCAGCCTTTCGTCGTAGAAGGCGTGGATGCCCTCGATGATGAGCACGTCCGGGGGCTCGATCAGCGCGTCCGAGTCGGCGCGGCAGTGATGCGGAAAATCGTAGCCCTTGGTGGTGATGGGCTGGCCCTCGCGCAGCCTGCTTACGTCCTCGAAGAGCAGATCGTGGTCGAAGATCTCGGGCGAATCGTAGTTCACCTTCGCCCTCTCCTCCATGGGCTTGCCCGCCTGGTCGAAATAGTAGCAGTCCTGATTAAGGATGATGCAGCGCGCGCTCAGCCCCGCCTTGATCCTTTTCGCAAGGGTGGATTTGCCGCTGCTCGTGCCTCCGCAGATGCCGACGATGATCATCTTTATTCTATCCCCCGGAAGTATTTTTATCCGTTCATCGGTCTAGAACGGATCCTCCCTCATATTATACCAAAAAGAAGCCGCGTCCGCCACATTATTTTTCAAAATCCCCCCAAAAACGGAGAGCGGCGAAACCTTTCGTTTCGCCGCCTGCTCCGTTACAAGGAGAAGCACTGAATGAAAACCCCGAAGGGAATGATGGCCTGTTTCGCCGCTCAGACGATGCCGAGCGCCATGCGCATCGCGGTCAGCGCGTCGGTCACGGTGATGCTGCCGCTGCCGTCGACGTCCGCCACGGCCTGCGCTTCCTCGCTGAGGGTGATGATGTTCATCGCGTGGCGCATGATCAGCAGCGCGTCGGTCACGGTGACGCTGCCGTCGAAGTCCACGTCGCCGATAAGGCCGGTCGGGGGCTCGGTCGGCTCCTCGGTGGGCGGCGGAGTGGGCTCGTCGGTCGGAGGCGGGGTGGGATCGTCGGTCGGAGGATCGGGGATCGTCAGCTCGGGCGGCTCGGGCGCGGTGCTGCCGAGGTCGCCGCCGATCGCTATGACGCGGATCGCGCCGATGCGGGTGCCGAGCACGCTGACGTTCAGCTCATAGACGCCGGGCTCGCCCTCGGTGAATTCGGGGCTCCAGGCGTATTCGACGCGGCTGTCGGTCCAGGCAAGGGTCTGCTCGGAGGCGTTGGCGCCGCTCTTGAACCTGATCGTCGCATTGGCAAGCACCTCGGCCTCGGAGACGCTCTCGCCCGCGTCGGTGTCGATCAGGTATTCGAGCGTGCCCTGCAGGGACGCAAGCGCGGAATCGGGCGCGTAGATATAGAGGTTGGAAGCGGAGGTCGAGAGCGTGAAGCTCGAGCCGCTTGCAGCGAGGTAGAGCGTCCTCGAGCCGCCCGGGCCGCCGGGGCCGCCGCCGCCGGGGCCGCCGCCGGATTCGCCCGCCGAGGTGGAGATGCGGGCATAGCTGCCGTTCGCGGTGATCGTCCACGAGGGCGCGGAGTCGGCGCTCGTCAGCATCGCGATCGCATAGGTCGGGTTCCAGCCGCTGCCGCTCTGGGTGTAGCCGAGGTAGTAGTTGGCGCCGTTGACGGTGCAGCAGAGCTTGCCGGTGTTGTTGCGGTACCAGGTGTTCGCGTCGGAGACGTTGGTGATCGAGTAGCCGCCGGTCACGGAGCTGACCTGCACGGAGGTGCCGGAGACGGAGGCGCCGCCGGTGAGGGCGTAGCTGTTATTGGTGTTGGTGATGACCGCGCCTACGCCGGGGGTCATGCTCGTCATGCGGGCATAGGCCTCGGAGAGCTCGCCGACCGCCTGCCATGCGGCCGCGCCGCCGGTCTGGGGCGTGGGGATCGTGCCGCCGGAGCTGCCGCTCGCGGTCGCCGTCGCGATCTGGCTGCCGTTCTTATAGAGCTTATAGGTCTGGCCGGAGGAGAGCTGCGGGCTCGCAAAGATCACGCAGGAGCCGGTGCGGTTCGCGTTGTGATAATGGACCGTGCTCTCGAAGAGCTTGGTATTCGAGGAATTGTAGACGGCGATAACGTCGTTGTTCTGGATGCTGATGCTCGAGCCTCCGCCGCCCCAGCCGCCGGATGAGCCGAAGCGGACGTAGATGCCGTAGGACGGGGTCTCCACCATGTCGCCGGCTCCGACGCTCATAACGGTGCTGCCGATGATGCTCATCGTGCCGTCGCTGTCGAGCGCGGCGTTGCCGTTGCCCGGGGAATAGACCTCGACGTAGGCGCCGCAGATGGTCAGCTCGCCGTTGGAGTCGACGCCGTCGCCGGTGTTGCCGTAGCAGTAGTAATTGCCGCCCCAGAGGCGCAGGGTGAAGGCGTAGTTCCCAAGGTCGGAGTTCGCGGCGTTCATGCAGTCCTCATTGGTCCAGATCGTGTAGTTGCCGGAAAAACCGTTTATATGCGCGCCCTCGATGCCCTCGTAGCAGGTGGTGACGGTCAGGTTCACGTCGTCGTCACTGCCGTTGTATTCGCCGAGGTTCAGGGTGTAGTCCGCGTGGATGCCGTCGTCGGTGGTGGCAAGGGTGAAGTCGCCGCCGAGGATGGTCATATCGCCGTTGGAATGGAGCGCGTCGTCGGCGGAGTTGATGTTGTAGACGCCGCCGAAGAAGGTCAGGTCGGTGCCGGCCTTGATGCCCTTCGCGCTCGGATCGTTGTCCTTATCGTAGGAGGTGTTCGAGGAGCCTCCGCAGCATACGGCGGTGATATCGCCGCCGCGGAAGGTCGCCGCGCCGGCCGCCTGGAAGCCGTCGCACTGGGTGGTGATATCGAAGGTGCCGCCGCAGATCGAAAGGTCGCCCGCGGTCTCGTCGGCGTTCTCGGCCTTGACTGCGTCGCCCTGGCAGTCGATATCGAAGGTGCCGCCCGTGATGGTGACGGAGCCGCTGGCCATGATGCCCTCGTCCGCCGCGTTGAGATGGAACTCGCCGCCCCTGATGGTCAGCTTGCCGATCGTCTCGGTGTCGTCGGAGGCCTTGATCGCGTCGTTCGACTGGCTGGTGACGTTGATGCTGCCGCTGTTGATCTCCAGCTCGTT
>JAEEKE010000134.1 GCA_016282255.1 Bacillota bacterium | reverse complement strand
TACATCGAGAAGGACGCCGCGCTCGAGAGGCGTTTCCAGCCCGTCACGGTCGCCGAGCCCTCGGTGGAGGATACGATCTCCATCCTGAGGGGCCTCAAGGAGCGCTACGAGGTGTTCCACGGCGTCAAGATCCACGACTCGGCCCTGATCGCGGCCGCTACGCTCTCCGACCGCTATATCTCCGACCGTTTCCTGCCGGATAAGGCGATCGACCTCGTCGACGAGGCCTGCGCGCTTATAAAGACCGAGATGAACTCGATGCCGAGCGAGATGGACGAGATCTCCCGCAGGATCATGCAGCTCGAGATCGAGGAGCAGGCGCTCAAGGGCGATACCGACAAGCAGACCCTCGAGCATCTGGAGGAGATAAGGAAGGAGCTTTCGTCCCTCCATGAAAAAATGAATGAGATGAAGGCCAGATGGGAGAACGAGCGCAATGCGATCGGCCGCGTGCAGCAGCTGCGCGAGCGCATCGAGCAGGTCAACGCCGAGATCCGCAAGGCCGAGGACGACTATGACCTGAACCTTGCCGCAAAGCTCAAATACGGCGAGCTGCCCGGCCTTCAGAAGCAGCTTGCCGAGGAGGAGGAAAAGGCCTCCAAGCGCGAGAACAGCCTGCTGCGCGACCATGTCTCCTCCGACGAGATCGCGCGCATCGTCGCCCGCTGGACGGGCATCCCGGTCTCCAAGCTGCTCGAGAGCGAAAGGAAGAAGCTGCTGCGCCTCGACGACCAGCTCCATAAGCGCATAATCGGGCAGGATGAGGCCGTGCAGCGCGTGTGCGACGCGATCCTGCGCTCGAGGGCGGGCATCCAGAACCCGAACCGCCCGATCGGCTCGTTCCTGTTCATGGGTCCGACCGGCGTGGGCAAGACGGAGCTGTGCAAGGCTTTGGCCGAAGCCCTGTTCGACGATGAGAGGAACATGGTGCGCATCGATATGAGCGAATACATGGAGCAGTACTCCGTGTCGCGCCTCATCGGCGCCCCTCCGGGCTACGTCGGCTACGACGAGGGCGGCCAGCTTACCGAGGCCGTGCGCAGAAAGCCTTATGCCGTATTGCTTTTCGACGAGGTCGAGAAGGCGCATCCGGACGTGCTGAACGTGCTGCTGCAGGTGCTGGACGACGGCCGCATCACCGACGGCCAGGGCCGCACGGTCGATTTCAAGAACACCATCATCATCCTGACCAGCAACCTCGGCAGCGACCTGATCCTCAGTGAAATGGAGAACGGCGAGCTGACCGACGAGACGCAGGAGATGCTCAGGAAGCTGCTGCGCACCAAGTTCAGGCCCGAGTTCATCAACAGGCTGGACGAGATCGTCTACTTCCGCGCGCTGACGGCGGAGAACATGCGCGGCATCGTGGACCTGCAGCTTAATGACCTTGCCCGCAGGATGGGCGACCGCAGGCTCGGCCTTCATGTCACCGACGCGGCCAAGGACGCGATCATAAGGAACGGCTCCGACCCGCTCTTCGGCGCAAGGCCGATCAAGCGCTATATCCAGGGGCAGCTCGAATCCCTGATCGCAAGGTACATCATCGCCGAATCGCCCGAGGAGGGCTCGACCGTGACGGTCGACCACGACGGCGAGAGGTTCGTGATCAAATAACGAAAACCGTGAAAGGACGCTGCCGGAGGGCGGCGTCCTTTGGTATAGGGGAGCGAAAAACAGCAGGCATTGACTTTTTTTTCCATCATGATACAATGAAAAAAAGTCCGGTTGCAATATAGATCCGGGACTGATCGAAACTGCGGGATGAAGCCCGGAAAGGAGCAATTATGAAATACTTATTGGCGATCGCACTGTGCGTGCTCATGCTGCTGCCGCTGCCTTTGGCGGCTGCGGAAGGCGGCGCCGCCGAGATACCCTCGGACGTGCTCGAATATGCGGAAAGCACGGGGATGCTCTCGATAAAGAGCTTTATGAAGCGACCCGAGAACCGGTATATAGGCACTCTGTTCTCTTCCGCGGAGGAGATCGACCGACTGACGCTCGGGCAGGGCTGCAGGCTGTACGGGCTTTCTGGCAATCCGGAGCAGTGGGGCGAGAGCCTGCGCGCGTCGGGCGGGTTCGTCGACAAATGGATGTTCTCGCTTGACGACGAAAAAGGCCCGAAGGCGCTGTTCTTTGTCGGCGGGGACGCCGAGAACGGGTTCTCGTTCTCCGGCGCACGGTCCGCGAAGAATCTGAGCGAAGCGCTGGCGATACTCGAGGCGCTTGCGAAGAAGGAAAACGCGGCCTATGATCCGCTCATCCTTGACCGGACGACGGGCATTATCATAGCACAGGATTTTAACGGCAGCGAGGGGATCATCACCGTTCCGGGCGACGTCTTCGAGCTGGACGGCGCGTATCAAAGGGTGAGGCGGAGCTCGGAGCTTCCGAAGTTTGAAGAATACAAGGAGGATGTGCTCGCGCACCTGGTGCCGGAGGATCAATACGATCCGGCAAGCGCGACGGGCGGCGACGGATGGCTGCTCAAGCCGCACTTCTCCGCGGCGCGCATGATCCCCGCGATAGTCCTGGCGGCCGTCGGCGCCGCGCTGATCGGTATCGCGGCGGGCATGGTGCTGAAGCGCAGGAGGAAGGCGCCAAGCGACGGGGCCGAAGCGTAAGGCCTTTCATCCGGGCGGTTTATTTCCCGGGAAATAAAACCCAAGCCGCGAAAACGCAAAGTTAACGCTTCCGGAAGTTGTCCGGAAGCATTTTATATGTTATAATAAAGGATGACATTCAAAAAAGGAGGTCCCGGGACGAACGCCCGGGGAGGAGGTATGAGGATACTCAAGCACGTCGTCATGTGGCGCTTCAAAGATGAAGCCGAGGGCAGGACCAGGGAAGAGAACATGCGTTACTGCGCCGAAAGGCTCCGCGGCCTCGTCGGCGTCGCGCCGACGCTGATGAAGCTTGAGATAGGCGAGGACGAGCTGCATTCGCCCGCCAGCTTCGATATGGCGCTGATCTGCGATTTCGTGAACCTCGAGGGCATGCTCGCCTACCGCGATTTCCCGCAGCACAGAGAGATCTCGGCCTATATCGGCAGGGTCACGAGCGAGCGCGTCGTCTCCGACTTCTTCGTTGAAGAATAATAAGCAAACAAAGAAAATCTAACCCGAAAGGATCATAATATGAATTACAACGTCGTTTTGTCCGATGAGGTACGCGAGGCGCTCGAGGCCGGAAGGCCCGTCATCGCGCTCGAAAGCACGATCATTTCCCACGGCATGCCCTATCCCGAAAACGTCAAGACCGCGCTCGCCTGCCAGCGCCTCGCCCGCAAGCACGGCGCGACGCCCGCCACCTGCGCGATCATCGGCGGCGAGCTGCATGCCGGCCTGACTGACGAGCAGATCCATTACCTGGGCTACAAGGGCGCCGAGGTGCGCAAGGTCAGCCGCAGGGACATCCCCTATATCATGGCCGAGGGCGGCGACGGCGCCACCACCGTCGCGGCGACGATGTTCATCGCGCATCTTGCCGGCATCAAGGTGTTCGCCACAGGCGGCATCGGCGGCGTGCACCGCGGCGCCGAGACCACCATGGATATCTCCGCCGACCTCAACGAGCTGGGCAGGACCCCGGTCGCGGTCGTCTGCGCGGGGCCCAAGAGCGTGCTCGACATCGGCCTCACCCTCGAATACCTCGAGACCCAGGGCGTTCCGGTCGTCGCGTTCCGCACCGACAACGTGCCCGCGTTCTACACGCGCAACAGCGGCTTCAAGGCGCCCTGCCGCGCCGACACCGTGGAGGAGCTCTCCCGCATGGTCATGGCGATGGACGGCCTTATGATGGGCAGCGGAATGGTCATCGTCAACCCGATCCCCGAGAACTACGAGATGGAGCCCGATAAGATCGACAAGGCGACCATCAAGGCGGTCAAGGAAGCCGAGAAGCAGCATATCACCGGCAGGGACGTCACGCCCTTCCTGCTCAAGCGCATCGCCGAGCTCACCAACAACGCGAGCCTCGACGCGAATATCGCGCTCGTCTACAACAACGTTCGCCTTGCGGCGCTCGTGGCCGCGGGCATGCACAAGACCGAAGAATGAAGCTGAGCTTCCTCAAAAAAGCAAAGGCGTTCCTTGCGTGCGCGCTCGCTGCCGCGGCGCTGCTTTCCCTTGCGGCCTGCGCCGCGAAGCCACGCGCGAGGATCGAGATAGAATACACCCCGCCCGTCTACGTCCTCAGCACCCCGGTGCCGACGCCCGCGCCCACGCCCGAGCCGACCCCCACGCCCACCCCGGAGCCCACGCCCGAGCCGACGCCGACGCCCGAGCCCGCGGATATCAAGCTGATGTTCGTGGGCGACCTGATGTGCCTCTCCAACCAGCAGCGCACGGCGCTGAGCCAATCGGACGGCAGCATCAGGTACGAGTTCCGCCCGTCCTTCGAGCTGGTGCGCCCGATCATTCAGCGCGCCGACTGCGCGATCGGCAATCTTGAGACCGCGCTCTCGAAGTCCTGGCCCTACGCGACCGAGCTCTATCAGACCAGCGACGGCATGCCCAACTGCAACGGCCCGTCGGACTATCTGTACGGCGTCAAATACGCCGGCTTCGACGCGCTGGTCATGGCCAACAACCACTGCTGCGACGCGGGCAAGTACGGCATAATCGAAACGATCGACGCGGTGGAGAGCTTCGGCTTCCCGCATACCGGCGTCTTCAAGACCGCGGAGGAGAAGCGCTATATCATCCTCGACGTCAAGGGCGTCAGGATCGCGCTGCTCTCCTACGCCGAGTTCTACAACGGCAAGCAGGGCTGCGTCAGCGGCGCGGAATACATGATCAACACCTATTCGGCCGAGGTCTGCCGCCGCGACGTGGAGGCCGCGAAGGCCGACGGCGCCGAGCTCATCGTCGCCTACAACCACTGGGGCGCCGAGCACACCCATAAACCCACCGACAAGGTGCGCAGGCACGCGCAGGAGATGGCGGACGCGGGCGTCGACCTCATCATCGGCTCGCATTCCCATTCGATGCAGCCGATCGTCTGGCTGACGGCGGCCGACGGCAGGCGGGTCTACTGCTGCTATTCGCTCGGCAACTTTGTTTCGAGCATGGGCCGCGAGACCGCGAAGGACACCGTCATCGTCGAGCTCGACCTGCACCGCTCGGGCGACGGCAGCATATCGGTGACGGAGGAGACCCTGCACACCTGCCGCGTGTTCCCCTCGCTCAACGGCAAGGCCTGGGTCGTGGTCCCGACCGACACCACGCTCTATTCCTCGATCCGCTCCGAGCTCGAGGCGGCGGAGAGGCGGATCCTTTCGATCATACTCTCGGAAAGGTAAAGAATGCTCAAACGTATTGCAAAGGTATGTATAGCGATATCGCTGGTGCTGATGATGTTCGTCATCATCCTGCTCAGCGTCGGCGCGTTCTCCGGGAACGCGCGCTGGCTCCGCAGGGAATACGAAAAGCTCGATATAAACGGCTACACCGGCATGAGCACCGAGGACCAGTGCCGCGCCTTCATGCAGATGGTCGATTTCATGAAGGGGAAGACCGACACCATGGACGTTAAGGTGACGGTCGACGGCGAGGAGATGCTGATGTACAACGAGCGCGAGATCTCGCATATGCACGACGTCCGCAGGCTCTATAAGGGGCTGACCGTCTTCAAATACTGCGCCTGCGCGTTCATGCTGCTGACCGTAGTCCTCGGCGTGATCGCTTTCCGCAGCCGCGCGGATATCGCGGAGAGCAACGCCTTTGCCGCAAAAGCCGCGGTCATCGCGTTCTCCTGCGTCTTCGGCTTCATACTGCTGCTCGGCCTCTGGGCGCTCATCGATTTCGACTCGTTCTGGGCGGCCTTCCATATCGTGTTCCTCGATCTTGAGAGCTCCACCTTCGATCCGGCCGTCAGCCGCATGATCCGCATCTGCCCCGCGGAGCTGTTCCGCGATATGGTGATAAGGATCTTCGCCGCGGCGTTCGCCGTTTCGGCGGCCGTGACGGCGGGGCTGGTGATACTGCATCGCAGCGACGTCAGACGCGCGAAGAAGGAGCGGGCATGACGGAGCATACTGATTATTACAATAGAACGGAAGCGGCTTTTAAAGCCTTCGGGAGCAGCGGGAATGCGCTGCTTCTCGGCATAGAGTCCTCCTGCGACGAGACCGCGGCGGCCGTGCTGCGCGGCGGGCGGGAGGTGCTCTCGATGGCCGTGCATACGCAGATACCGATCCACAGGCTGTACGGCGGGGTCGTGCCCGAGATCGCCTCAAGGAGCCACACCGAGCGCATCGCCGCGGTGACGGGGGAGGCCCTCGACCGCGCGGGCGTCACGCTCGACGATATCGGCGCGATCGCCGTTACGAGCGAGCCCGGGCTGATCGGCGCCCTGCTCGTTGGCGTCAGCTTCGCTAAAGGCATTGCGCTCGCTGCGAATAAGCCTATGATCGGCGTAAACCACATCGAAGGGCATATCGCCGCTAACTACCTTACCTATCCCGACCTCGAGCCGCCGTTTACCTGCCTTATAGCCTCGGGCGGGCACAGCCATATCGTGCTCGTGAAGGACTATGCCGAGTTCGAGCTGATCGGCCGCACGCGTGACGACGCGGCGGGCGAGGCGTTCGACAAGGTCGCAAGGGCCCTCGGCCTGCCGTACCCCGGCGGACCGGAGGTCGAAAAGCTGGCCGCGCAGGGCGACGCCGCGGCCTATCCGCTGCACACCCCGTTCAATTCGGATCTCTCGGTCTTCGACTTCAGCTTCTCCGGCATAAAGACAGCGGTCGTGAACCTCATGCACAACGCGGCGCAGAAGGGCGAAGCGATAAACCGCGCGGATCTCGCAGCCTCGTTCCAGCGCTCGGTCGTTGAAACGCTGACGCAGAAATCGGTCCGCGCCGCGCTCGAATACGGCACGGATACGCTCGCGCTCGCGGGCGGCGTAAGCGCGAACAAGGCGCTGAGGAGCCGGCTCGAGGAGGCCTGCGCCGCGGCCGGGCTGCGCTTCTGCAGGCCGGATATGCGCTTCTGCACCGACAACGCGGCGATGATCGCGAGCCAGGGCTATTACCGCATGATGAGGGGCGAACGCTCGGATCTCGACCTGAATCCGACCGCCGGATCCTTCCTCTCAAAGTAACAGGTTAAAATAATATATCTGCGGGCCGGCGCTCACAGCCGGCCGTTTTCATTCAAAAAATCCAATGAATATAAGGAAAAACAAGCGCAAAACGGGCAGAAAAATATTTTAGAAAAAATGCTTGACAAAAGCAAACGACAGCAGTATAATAACAAAGCTGTCGATTGAGAGAGCAATCACGAGATCGACAAAACTTCGGAGAAAAACCGAAGTCAGCACCTTGAAAACCGTATAGTGATACCAAGAACCGTTCATCGGCCGGCAGGCCGGTGGACACGCAAGATCAAGCAAAATGATCAAGTAATTTTGAGACGACCGGCGGTCTGAAGGAAGCACCGTTAACAACAGAACACGGTGACGGACGACAGACGCACAAACAAAGTAAATGAGCAGAGAGTTCATTAAATGAACTCTGCAGGATTTTAACTCAAGAGTTTGATCCTGGCTCAGGACGAACGCTGGCGGCGTGCTTAATACATGCAAGTCGAACGGAAGCAAAGATTTCGGTTTTTGCTTTAGTGGCGAACGGGTGAGTAACGCGTGAACAACCTGACTCAAAGAGGGGGATAACAACGGGAAACTGTTGCTAATACCGCATAAGACCACGTCCTCGCATGTGGATGAGGTCAAAGATTTATCGCTTTGAGAGGGGTTCGTGTCCCATTAGGTAGTTGGAGGGGTAACGGCCCACC